>CALGZV010000138.1 GCA_937934385.1 uncultured Clostridia bacterium
ACTCGTATATATTATATATATCCTTCACAATATTATTTTCAAAAACAATATTCTGTGACGTCCACCAGGCGACATATATTGCACCGGCGTCACCGCCCTCACGGCAAACGTCATGAAAATTGTTATATTTTATAATAATATCACGTCCGTATGCACCCATTCCGTAATGAGGTGCGTACGCAATTTCATTATGTGTAAATGTAAAACCGATGCCTTCTGCATAAAGACCGCCTTCATATACGGTCTTTATTTCACCGAAATCATGAATATAGTTATTGTCTGCAACCGAATTTGATGAAATACTCTTAGCCAGATCTCCGCCCGACAATTTCAGTCCGGTATATCCGACATGTGCGATTTCGTTATTATAAACAACATTGTCATAACCCTTAATATCAATACCGTCCTGACCGCAGCATCCGATATTACAGTTTTGTACTGTAACACCATTGCCCCGAACATTCAATGCATCTTCGCCGGTTCCTTCAATAATAAGTCCGTCAAGAACTATATTATCTCCCCTTACCGAAACAAGCGTATTTTTGCACTGCGCATATGTAATCCGGATTTCGGAAACATCCTTGTCAGGATAAAAATAAAGCAGTCCGCTACTGTCAATATAATATTCGCCCGGAACATCAATTTCGTCAATAACATTTTCAAAGAAATATCTTCCGCCTTCACGGTATTCCTTGTTTCCGGACGGTATATCTACGGTTATTCTACCGGCATCCGAATCATATCCGGATATAACTCCGTTAGTCTGGATCCAATCAATTTGAAAATGTCCTCCAAGCATAACACCTTCGGTGCTATGCCAGGTTGAAACAACCGGATCAGCAGCACATGTAAACGGAACCGTTCCGTCAGCTCCTACAGCGCTGACATCAGTAAGGTTCAGCGGTTTACCGTTTGGATCCCATGCATTTGGATATCTCGCAAGAACAGCACGGGTACCGTTATAAAAAAGACCGCAAGATGAATCAATTTCCACTCCGGCAGCCCTAAGATCGTATACCACTACGTTTTCACGGGCTGTCTCGTTCTTTATCCATGCTGCAACATCCGGATCCGGACGCCTGAATCCGTTAGCTCCAAGAACATATCCGCCGTCTATAACAGCAGTTTCATTTTCATACGCCTTATAAATGACAGGCGCATTTTTATTTCCTGATATTTCAAGTTTAAGTGTATCAGTCTGATAATATATTCCCTCACGAATATATACAGTTGCACCGTCAGACAGTTTTCCCTTGTTTTCTAACACTTTAAGTGCTTCATTAGCTTCCTGTATCGTAGCAAACGGTGATTCAAAAGATCCGTCTCCTCCTGCAGTCGCATCAGCGGAAACGTACAATGCTATTGCATTATCTTCTGATGCATACATCGCCAGTTCTCCTATCGTTGAAGCCATACATACAGAAGCAATCATTGTGACAGAGAGTGCGGCAGAACATAATCTTTTAAATATTCTGCCATGGGTTACAGATGCAAATCTATCCATCGCAAAAACTCTCCCTTTCAGTTTCGATATGACACCCGAAATATTTCATATGTCGGTTCACATGCAGCGGTTCTTAAAAGAACCGCCGTATGTGAATCAAACTGTTTATTCAAACAGTCAGTCGTTGTAATTCAATATTCTGTTGAGAACCCACGACTTATCAGGCATATCAATAACAGACATCATCCATTCCTGATACTGCGTTTTTGCGTGAGATGCAGGCGAAGACTGGTAACGGGAGGAGATCATACGTGCAAGATAGCTATCGTTTCTTGCGAGAGTCTCGTTGTACGGATGTACAGATTCCCACAGCTTATATGCTTCTTTTGCAAATGCGGTATTATAACCCTCAACACCGTTTACCTCAGCTTTCATAGGAAGAATCTCTGCCGGCTCGGAATAAATGTTGAAACACTTTCCGTCTTTTGTCGCTTCCTTTGTAAAGCGATCGATATATGTCTTGAGATTTTCCGCATTTTCAGAGCCGTAGTAATGAGCAAGACCGCTGATCATAAAATCATTGTATTCAGCGTCCGTCATGTTCGGGTTTTCAAGAAGAACTCTTGCAAGATACAGACGAAGGTCTGCAAATTCAAGGCAGGACTGTGTTGTATCAAACTGGAGATATACAGCATATACACCCTGAGATTTATACCACTGGATGTTCTGTTTCATTGTATAGAAGTTCGGGAAGGTTACAGGGAAATAGTAGTAGTCTGATGTAAAATCAAGAATACTTACATGTCCGCAAACCTTTTTCCATTCTTCAACAGTCTTAACGAACTCAGCGTTTATTTCACAGGCAGGATCATTTACAGCGTGTGCAGAACAGAGTTTCGGATTATAAATAATAACCTCAACGTTATCTCCGAGATATGATTTAGGCGCTTTATAGGTTTCATTTGCAGCAAGTATACGGACGGTTTTTCCGGCATCTACTTCAGCAGCTGCGCGCTTAACGATCTGGAAGTAGGAGCCCATATCGGTTCCTTCCTCCTCTGCCGCCTTACGGCAAGCCTCGCATGATTCAACACCTCCGCATTTGGGTGCAGCAGTAGTGTTATATACAAGACTTCCTAAATTCGCTTTAGCAAGAATTTTATTATAATTACTTTTTGTAAGCGTAGCATAACACGGACTATCTGTACCCGGATTTGCATACGCTCTGTGTTCCATAAGTTTGGTATAATCAATATCGCCGTACTCAGCAACTGTAAATCCGTCAATTACTGTATTTTCCTTGAGTCCGGGTGTTACATAAGGATCGTCATACTTATAATTTACTACGTCAAGCTTAATTCCTTTTGTAGCAGTAGGAGTTACCAGTGTCGAGGAAACATCATACTTAAGGTATTCCTTTACAAAATAATCAACTGCGTTCCAGATACCATCTGCAAGATCATAATTCTGATAAAGATTTTCCTCTGTTCTCGGATTCTCGGCAGCAGCAAGAAGAATCGTATTTCCCTTTCTTACAATTTCAAAGCTGTCTCCTTTATACGATGTGAAGTCAATCTCCGGGAATAATTCATTTCTAGAGGTCGAACCGATTATTATCTCATAGTCAGCATACTCTCCGCTTCTGCGTTCAGTATCATTTACTATTCTGATATTGCACCCGGTCATAAGTTTTATGGTATTCTGAAGCGCAACCGCAACCTCATACTCATGTGTAGCAAGCGCAAAATCCTTTATGGATACCTGGGCCTGATTCGATGTTACCTTGTTAGCAGCACCGACGCACACGATCTGATAATTTGATTTCTTATTAGCAGAAACAATCTCAAGAGCATCTGACTTGTTGCTTACAACAAGATCGGATACGTCAGCAGGCGTTCCTTTTGCTTCAAGATCAGGATAAATCTCATTATCAAAATTTGCTGTTTCAAATATCGTCTCAGGCTCTGTATCAGGCGGAGTAGGAGCCTTTGTATCGTCTGCTGTTGTATCGTCAGGCGGAACAGGTCTATCTGTATCGTCCGTTGTTGTATCATCAGGCGGAGTAGGCTTATCTGTATCAGAGTCGGGAGCTGTTGTATCGTCAGGCTTTACAGGCGGTACATATTCAGGATCAGCAAGAACTTTCATAAGACGTGTCAAATCCTTTGCATTAATTTTACCGTCATAAGTAAGATCGGCATCGAAAACTTCCACATCAACTCCAGCCGTATATTTCATAAGGCGTGTCAGATCTTTGGAATTGACTGCTCCATCCCCGTTTACATCCCCATATAATTTGTTCCCGGTACTTCCCGCCGCAAACACAGCCGGAATCGAGCTTCCTACCATGAGACAGCTGAGAATGAATGCTATTGTTTTGATATTCTTTTTCATGTTATAGCCATACCTTTCATTTATTTTTAATCTAAACGTCATCCAGTATGAATATATAATCTTTCATATAAACTTACCGAAAAATTATGTTCATCTGCGTCTGACGCTATAAATTACCTTCCGAGTGCGGGTATAAACCTTTCCCGCGTTATCTTACTCCTATCATTGAGAATTCACATTCTGCAAAGCCGGGAAGATCATGAAATACTTTTGACTCAGGCTTGAGTCTGTAATCTCCGTTTTCGAAATCAACAAATCCTATATCCTCAAGCGAATCATACTGAATGTTATCGCGGAAATCAGAGAGACGTCTTGTATCGGGAAGCGCGTCCATCTTGTATCCGCCCTGGTGATATGTAACATTGTTACGAACCACAGTATGCCCGAAAGCGTAAGGAACAAAACGGCTGTTATAATCTCGGACATTTGTTGCCTTTATAAGCAATGTCCTTGGATAACGCAAAGCCCATTCCTTAGTTCCGTAAGCCGGATCACGGAGAAGATTGCCCCACAGACCGCCGGTCTGATATACTGCATTGTGCATTTCCCACTGATCGTAATAAAGACGTTCGTCATAAGAAAGTCTTGTATTTACCATGATATTGTCTTCGATTATATTATCACGGCCGCCTCCCATTGCAAATGCATTTCCGTTAATATTGATAAACAGATTGCTGCGGACAGTTTTTCCTCCTCCGCCGTCATCGTTGTAGTATCCGTTAGGATAACCCGTTCCGTAAATATTCTTTACATCCCTGATAATGTTATGATCAAAGATAATATCCTGCGGAGCCCAACCGCCGAGATAAACCGCGCCTGCATCATTAGCTTCATAGCAAACGTTATGAATACAGTTATAACGGATATCAAGATCGCTCCCGGATATCGACATTGCCAAATGAGGAGCATTATAAAATTCATTGTGAATACATTTTATTCCTCTTCCGCGCAGGAACACGCCGCCGTTATAAACACGGAATACTTCTCCGAAATCATGAAATACAGTATCGGAAATCTCGGATTCTGACGGGAGAAGCTTTTTCGCATCTCCGCCGCCCATATCGATTCCATCTCCGCCGATCGTATAGAATTCACAATGAGAGATAAGTCCCTTATATCCATCGAAACGCAGACCGGTTTTATATGTTCTGCGGACTGTACATCCGCGAAGCGTAAGCCCGGTACCATTGAATACTACAGTCACTTCATTTCCGCACTCGATCGTGCAGCCTTCGATAGTAATATAGTCAGCCTTTACCGAGATAACTCCTTCGGCACACTGCCTCATTTGGATCTGCATCTGTGCGATATCGCCATCGCAGTAGAAATACAGAATACCATTCTTTTTGTCAATATAATATTCGCCGGGAGTGTTAAGCTCCTCAAAAATATTTGAGAAATAGTAACGTCCGGTATCGCGAGCTTCTCCGTTGCAGTCAATCGTTATTGTTCCCTTTTCCGGATCGCAGCCAATAATATATCCGTCTGTACTTGCCCAGTCAAGATAGAAGTTACCGATTATTCTTACGCCTTCAAAGCTTCTCCACGTCTGAACAATATTATCGAGATCCTTAAAGGTATAACGCCATCTTCTGTCTTCGTCGCAAGGAAGCTGTTCAACACCCTCCATGTAGTGATAAGGCTCGTTAGGATATCTGGCAAGGATTCCGCGGTTTCCGTTCCAGTAAATCTGCGATTCACCTTCCCATGAAAGCCCATCTGCCTTAAGGTCGTATGCGACTATATGCTCGACCGCATCGGGATATTTCTTAGCTATCGGTTCCATAACTTCAGCCGACGGCTTGTAGAATTTTTCGGGTTTCAGCGTGCGTGCGCCGGATATGTAAACCTTTTCATCCTCATATGCCTTGAATGTGACAGGCGCAGTTTCCGTTCCTGAGTCTCTTTCATCAAGTTCAAACATATGAGCCTGACAGTATTCACCTCCGCGAAGAAGCACCGTAACAGCATCTTCAGCAGAAATCTTCCCCTCCGATCGAAACACTCTGATTGCATCTCTGGCTTCTTCAAGCGCCGAAAAAGGCTTTTCGATGCTTCCGTCTCCGCCGGACACAGCACCGGCAGATACATAAAATTTTCTTTCCATTAATTCTCCCTTCGCCCCAAGCAGGGCAACCAGTATACTTTATTCATTGTCTTATTTTAAAGTCAGTCAACAACAGTTATATCTGCCCCTGCATCTTCAATCGGATTTGTAACATTCTCGAATCTGTTTCCGCGAAGAACGACACTGACACCGTCTCCGAGTTCAATACCACAGTCTGAATCCTTAGCAAGATTATTCTCAAATACAACGCCGCGGTAACTGAAGCTGCCGTCCTCATGTGTACGGCGAGGTAAAGCAGTGAATGTACAGTCATCTTCCGCAACATTGTTACGGATAACAACAGATAGGGTTGTATCGTGAGTTGAACCGCCGAGAAGTCCGATCGACGCACTATTGCTGTAAAAGGCGCGTGAACGGTAAACACGGTTGTTTATTATCTGACCGAATATCTCTCCGGCACTGCTCCATGTTTCGCCGATACCGCTGAGATCCTCCATAAGAACGCCGCCGTTCTCATAAAGCTTATTGCCGTCGACAATATTGGAGTAAGTTCCGCCCCAGTAATAAATACCGCGTCCGAGCGCTCCGACCTCATTTTCGATAACATATGTATTTTCAAACTTCTTGAAATCAGACAAACAAACAACGCTGGTTTCATCAAGCTCGCAATCCGGAACATTTTCCACAGTCACGCCGTCGCCTCCGCTCGATTTGATCGGCATGCGGAGTCCTGCACCGCGTCCTGCGGTAACATATACGCATCCGCGGTCAAACGCCCCTGCTATAACCTCTCCGTCCTTGAACAGCCATTTCAGAGGAGCTTCCCCGTACTGCTTATAAATACCGTCTATATCAAGGGTCAGGCGGTCGCCCTCGAACTTCTTGATCGGAACGATCATATTATATGGCTAACAATATTATAAAGCCCTCCGAATCGCAGTGCCAGTGGAACGGCTTTATAATATTGTTAGCCATATAATAGTTCGCATGTTCCTCCATGATCCAGAACACTGCACGGCTTGTTTTTGACTGAGTTCCGAGAATATTGTTCTCAAGGATAATATTACGGCACTGACGGCGCCAGTTGTAATCTGGATTGTACGATGTTGAGAAAAAGTCAATACATCCGGCCATGTCTCCGCCAATAAGATTGTTGCCGCTTATAACAGAGTTCTGGGCGCCCATCAGCGAAAGACAGTTTCCGCCGCCTTCTATATAGTTATCAAGGATCTTTATATTTCTTCCCTTTATGGCAACAACATCCCATACATTTGTCACTGCTGCATAGTTTGCAGTTGACTGTGCATATTTTTTTGCATTGTTATATTCATCTACATAAAAGGGTTCAGTTCTGTCTGCCTTTCTGTGCTGAATATATGTAGGCGACTGATATATATGACAATTTCTGATAACGACATTGTCAGCATCTCTCGTTTCATCTATCATATTAGCCGCACAAGGTACACGGTTAAATTTGTCCTGTCCTATCTTCGGACCGTCCGGACGAATCGGAGCGCCAATAACAAGCGGTGAATAAACACTCATTATGTTAAGATCTGCAATCTCAAAATCACCGTCACCGACAATAAATACATCTATATTAGTACCCTGAGCATAAGTTCCCCAACCGTCGCAGGGATTCATGCCGAGAGGAAGTTCAAGCCATACACGGTTAGGATTCTCACCGACCAATTTTACATTGCGCGGAATATAGATCGAACCGTAGAAATGATAACGTCCGTTAGGTACAATTACCGTTCCGCCGCCTGCTGCTCCTGCCGCATCAAGTGCCTTCTGGAATCCGGGAGTACTATCGGGAAGATTTTCAAATGTTTTTCCGCTGGTATAATCCGAAGATTTCTGGAATGAGCCAACAGCTCCGAAATCAGTAACCTTGAATATCTTATCAGCGCCCTTAACGGCATCGAAATGACCGTTTTCAAAAACGTCCGCCTCTACAGATGCAGGTACACCGCTCTTTTCATTTACAATATATATCTTACCTTTTCCGCAAGGAACGCAGGCGGGAACATTTGCACGCACCTCATAACAGCTTGCAGCGGTTACAGGAAGCTCGTGAACACCCCCATTGCAGTCACAAAGGAACACAGACACTCCATGGCCGTCGCTCAGCATACGTCCGAAACCGTGTACCTCATCGCCGGAAACATCGATATCACCGTAACAATCCGGCGTTGCAAAACACTGACCGAACACACGAAGCTCGTCGCCGACAACAGCGGCATCATTCTGTACCCACTTTATTTCGGGAACATTCATATTGAAAGGAGCGCTTTCATGTCCGTCACATCTTACCGTGATCTGCCAGCCGCTGAATTCCTCCGGAGTTATGATCGTCATAACATGACTGTCTGCGGTCTTGACTATCTTTGCTTCCGTCTCATTCTCATCGACGGTATATGCTTCAGCTAAGTTTCCACTTTTCAGCGCGTTTTCAAGCATTTTCTTTCCGCCGCAGAGCTTCCTCAAAAAAATCTTTGCACCGTCGAAACCGTCTCCGGTAACTACAGCAAGCTGTCCGGCAGGTGTAGCGTTCGACACATGGCGAACGATTATTTTATTGTCTTTTTTGCTGATATTCTGCATAAAATTTTTGCTCCTGTAAATATGTCAAAATTTCATATTGACTGACACCCGGTTATACATGAAAAATCGCAGATGTCAAAAAGAGAGCTGTACCACATAGAGCATACGAAACAATCATTTTCAGGAATTTTATATGAAAACTGAATTTCAAATGGGCATAACTATATCAATACATACTACTCATAGTCTTATTCTATTTATACCACTGTTGAGTTATAAATACTTGTATTTTTATTGCCTAAAAATATAATTATTTTCATCGAACAATAATTTAATTTTATGAAAACAGTCATAGAGTGCCAATCAACCGATTAATACACAGATTTAGAAATTATTATTGAGAAATTTCTTCATTATAATATAATTAATATATCGGTTTATAAAGATATATGTAAAACCATTTTCCATACATAAAATCAGACAATTTTCTGCACGTAAAAAATAATTTCAGCGTCAATATTCGCCTTGACTTTTATATAAAATGTGATAGAATATTACTACGCTCTTTTAAAAGTTATGAGGTAAATTCAAATGCTTTTTTCAAGCCTTTTTTTCTTATATGCTTTTCTTCCGATACTTTTTATTCTTTTCTTTCCGATAAGAAAATCCTCATACAGACGTGCCCTGCTTGTAATATTCTCGCTGCTTTTCTATGCATGCGGTGAGCCTGTATATGTTTTATTAATGATTGCCGCTTCCGCCGTTAACTATATTTTCGGTATGCTAAGTCTATCACGAAAATGCGCTGTACATCCCAAACTGTTTACGGCACTGTGCGTAATTTTTAATCTCGGACTTCTCGGCATATTCAAATATGCCGATTTTATAATCGGGACGGTAAATCTTCTCCTGTCATTAAATATTCCGCTCACGAACGTGAAGCTTCCGATCGGAATAAGCTTTTTCACGTTTCAGGCAATGTCATATGTCATCGACGTGTGGCGCGGAGTAACTCCGGCGCAGAAATCTCCGGTAAAGCTGCTTCTGTACATATCATTCTTTCCGCAGCTTATAGCCGGTCCAATCGTCCGCTATCAGGACATAGCACCGCAGCTTGACGATATACGGACAAGTCCGTCGGACGTTTTTGACGGTCTGTTCCGTTTTTCCGTCGGACTCGGTAAAAAGGTCCTTATTGCAAATTGCTGCGCTTCTGTTGTGGAAAATCTTATATCTATCAGCGGAGCGCCGTCTTTACTTGCGCGCTGGGGCGCCGCACTGTTTTTCACCTTCCAGATATACTTCGATTTCTCCGGATACAGCGATATGGCTATCGGCCTCGGAAGAGTGTTCGGTTTTCGTTTTCCCGAAAACTTTATATACCCGTTTGTCAGCCGCAACGCAACCGAATTCTGGCGGCGCTGGCACATTTCGCTCAGCACATGGTTCAAGGATTATCTTTTTTACCCTGTTCTTCGTTCAAAAGCGCTCCGCATGCTTACAAAAAAGCTTTCATCAGGAGGACACAAAAAAGCGTCAAGATTTATACCGACTGTTATCGGGCTTCTGATCGTATGGTTTTCAACGGGATTATGGCACGGAGCAAGCTGGAATTACGTTTGCTGGGGACTGTACTATTTTATATTTTTAACACTCGAAATGATTCTGGAGCCAAAGATCAGAAACCGTCTGCCCAAAATTCCGTCGGCAATACTCTCTCATGTTTATTTTGCTGTGATTACCGTATTCGGCATGGCGATATTTTATTTTGAAAATGATCTTTTCCGTAATCTCGGATATCTGTTCGGACACGGAATCAGCGGTTTTTCCGATATGTATACAAATTCTATAATAAAGGAAAATATTTTTCTTCTCGCCGCCGCTGCGATCCTGTCGGTTCCGACTGTCCCGACAGTTATAAAAGCGTTTGAAGCAAAATTCGGCAGGATAAACATAAATGTAAAAGCGGTATGCAAAACGGCAGCTATTATTCTGCTTATTTTCGCCTCTACCGTAAGGCTCACGGGAAATTCATATAATCCGTTTCTGTACTTCCGTTTCTGACGCGCCCGTAAAAGGAGACATCCTAAATGTATTCAAGCGACAAAAATCATAAAGACAACAATATAGCCGGGAAATCCGGCGATACCGAAAATAAAAAGTCAGAATCTCCGAACTCCGAAATTAACGGTTTGAATGTTTTTCTTTCTGAATGTGACCTCGACGAAGACGATGAATTTATTATACACACGATAGATAATCTGAAAAGAAAAAAAGCATACCGTAACAAACAAATAAGACAGAAAGCACCGAGGCCGGAAATCCCGTGCCTTGCCCTGCTTGCAGTAATTTTTTTCTCAGTAACGGCCGCAAATATTTTTCAGTCCGACCGTCCCACCGTATCTGAGCAGGAAAAAAGAACCTTGACACAATTTCCGGAACTGTCTGTAAGCTCTGTCACAAACGGATCGTACTTCAATCAGCTATCTCTTTTCTTTTCCGACACTTTTATAGGGCGGGAAAAGCTCGTCGGCATATCCCGAAGAATGGATAAATACCTCGGTCTGCACGGAAGCTTTTCGGTAATATCTCAGGGGGGCGCCGAAACTGAGCCGACAGATACAAACGATGATGAACTGCAGAAAAAGCTCGAAGAAGAACTGCAAAAGCTCACGTCTCCGGTCACAGAGCCCGTAACCGAGCCGACAGCCGCAGAAACAGAGCCCGTAACTGAAATAAATCCGAAATTACCCGAAATATCACTATCTCAAAAGGAAATAAAGCTGCCGTCCGGCAGTACGGCGTCGATTGCATTCACGGTAAAAGACGCCGATGGACTTGAGCTGACAGCCGAGTCCGACGGAGACTGTGCGGCAGTTTCCATATCAGGACAAAATCTGATAATATCAGGAGCGCATGAAGGCACTGCAAAAATAACCGTAAAGCTCGGAGATGTATATGACGAATGCTCCGTAACAGTAACCGCAGTTAAAGTCAGCGACAATCAGGAGGGCGCTGATTTTATTTCAAGCGGAATGTTCATTTACAACGGCGCGGTTTATACAATATCCGGATACGGCTCTGTCTCGGTCGGTTATCTGTCCCGGTGCGCTGATTACTATAAACAGCTCTTTCCTGACACAAGAATAAGCGTACTTCCCGCTCCGGTATCCGCGGCAGTAATAGACGATCCCGAGATAACAAAAAATTATACAAGTCAAAAAAGCATCTTTGACAATATGCAGTCAAGAATGAGTGCAGATATAAACTTTGTTAATATATATGATAATATTTTCAACCACCGCAACGATTATCTGTATTTCAAAAGCGATCATCACTGGACACAGCTCGGTGCATACTATGCATACGAAACATTCGCACGGTCGGTCGGTTTCGATCCGACTCCGCTCGGCAGTATGCGCTTCGAAGTCATAAACGACTCATATAACGGCTCTATGTACAGCTTCACCGGAGATGAACGCGTCAAAGAATTTATTGACAAAGTAGAGGTTCACTATCCTACAAAAAGTGCTTCAATGACAGTCACAGACCGGAATGGCAATACACATATATACAACGAGCTTATCCTTTCAAGGCTCGCAAGTTATCAGGCTTTTCTTGCCGGCGATAATCCGTATACAGTAATTAACGTCCCCGATAACCCGCAGAACCTGTCGGTTCTTGTTCTGAAAGACTCCTTCGGAAATGCATTTGTTCCGTTTCTTGCAGAACACTACGGAAATATAATTGTTGTAGACCCCAGATACTGTGACATAAATCTTTACGACCAATTCAAGGATTACGGACTTACGGACATATTGTTTGTAAACAATGTTCAAAGTCAGAACAGTATTCAATGGTCAAAATATTTCTTCAAATGCGTAGGCGTAGACCTCGATTCGCTTAAATAAAAAATGAAATGACAAAACCTGCTTGTATGGCATATACAGGCAGGTTTTCTTTATACAATAAAAATCCGCCTGCGTTCTGCAAGAGGATTTTATTATTTAGTTTTACTGTTATTGACTTCTTTTAAAAACGCCAATAATCTCAAAGATTTATAAATTTTTTATTCTTCTGTTGGTGGTACAAATTCCAATAAGTCACCGATTTCACATTCGAGTACGGTACAAATACGGGCAAGGACATCTGTGTCTAATCTTGTTATATCATTGCGACAATAATTATTTATTTGAGTGCGCTGCATCTCAGCCAAGTGCCCCAGCTTATTTTTACTGATTTTTTTATTTGCAATAAGTTCATCTAATTTTATTTTAATCTTACCGTATTTCATATCTCAAATATTTTTTATTTAACCTCTTTATATTCTGCGATATCTTCTAATTTGCAAGATAGTGCATCACAAAGTTTATCTAAAGTTTTTGTTTCAATATTTTCATTTGCCTTTAATCTGCGAATAGTTTTACTATCAATACCGCTTTTTTCTCTCAACTGATAAGTTGATATTCCTTTAATTGACATGGTTTTCCAAAGTTTATCAAATATTATCATATGCTCACCTCCATATATAAATATTATGGGGGTTATAGTTAAAAATAATAAGGGGATAAAATCCCCATGTCATATTTTATTTAAGAAATAAATAATGAGGATTAAATAAAGTCAATACATAAATTAATCAGAGAATTTTTGATCTGTCAGAAGAAAAATTAAAAATCTTTTTATTATTTGAAGGAGATAAGAATGTTACCAAAATTCAAAATTAAATTTTTATCACTGCTTTTTGT
>CALGZV010000139.1 GCA_937934385.1 uncultured Clostridia bacterium
GGTACTCAATCTTACCTGCCTTAGCTTCGGTTACTGCACGTGCAACGTCTGTTGTTACGGTTCCTGCCTTCGGGTTAGGCATGAGCCCCTTAGGACCGAGAATCTTACCGAGACGGCCGATAACGCCCATCATGTCAGGTGTTGCAATGATAACGTCGAAGTCGAACCAGTTCTCCTTCTGAATCTTGGTTGCGTACTCCTCAGCGCCTACATAGTCAGCGCCTGCAGCCTTTGCAGCCTCAACATTTTCGCCCTTGCAGAATACAAGAACGCGAACGGTCTTACCTGTTCCGTTAGGAAGAACAACCGCGCCGCGTACCTGCTGGTCAGCGTGACGGGAGTCAACTCCGAGGCGGACATGGATCTCGATGGTCTCATCGAATTTTGCTTTTGCTGTCTGGCATACGAGTGCGAGCGCGTCTGCGGGCTCATATACTGTTGCTTTATCTATAAGCTTAACGCTTTCGTTATATTTCTTACCTTTATTCATTATCCTGATCCTCCTTCGCTTATTCCTCGACGGTAACGCCCATGCTGCGGGCTGTTCCGGCGATCATACTCATGGCGCTTTCAAGCGAAGATGCATTAAGATCGGGCATCTTTGTTTCTGCGATCTGCTTAAGCTGCTCTTTTGTGAGTTTTGCAACCTTATCTGCCTGAGGTCTTGCGGAGGCTGTTTCGATACCGCACGCCTTTTTGATAAGAACAGGAGCAGGCGGAGTTTTTGTAATGAATGTGAATGAACGGTCTGCGTAAACTGTGATAACGACAGGAATGACCAGACCGATCTGATTTTTTGTGCGCTCGTTGAATTCCTTTGTGAAGTTAGGAATGCTTACGCCGTACTGACCGAGAGCAGGACCTACAGGGGGCTGCGGGGTAGCTTTTCCGGCATTGAGCTGAAGCTTAATATAACCTTGTACTTTCTTTGCCATTTTAATTATACCTCCAAAATTGTGGTAAACCGGACGGAACCGGCTTTGCAGTAAAACCGCATAAACGGGAGATTAAAGATTTTCCCCCTCCCACATTGCCGAGCGGAAGCTCCGCACGGCTGACCGCTTCATAATTGCTTTTTATGCATAAGCGGCCTGATGACACTTTAAATCTGCAGAGGAGAAACCTCGTCGGAGGACAGTTCAACAGGCGTATCGCGTCCGAACATGGATGCCATGACCTTTATCTTCTTATTGTCCTCGGAGATTTCCTCGACAACTCCGATAAAATCTTTCAGGAATCCGGAGATTATTTTTACACTGTCTCCGACCTTAAAGTCGAGTTTAATGAGTTCCTTTTCCTCAAGCTCGCCGATTGCCGCCACCTCAGCTTCGGTAAGCGGAACAGGTCTCGAGCCGGGACCTACAAAGCCTGTAACTCCGCGGATATTGCGGACTACATGCCATGTTTCATCGTTCATGATCATTTTTACGAAAACATACGAAGGGAAGATCTTTTCTTCAATGACCTTTTCAGGCTCTGAGATCTTCGTCTCTGCTTCTTCGTTTTCCGCGTCCGAAGTGTCCGTGAGATATTCATCGGACGGAACGGCAGACTTTTCTTCGGCTTCCTTTACGACCTTGCGTACCGGAATTTTTACATCGGTGATAACGTTTTGCAGACTTCTGTTTTCAATGATCTTTTCAAGATTTGCTTTTACTTTGTTTTCATATCCTGCATAAGTATGGGCAATATACCATCTTATTTCAGGTATCGAATCGCTGAAATCACTCATTGCTTTTCACCGGATTATATCAGCGAGGCAAGCCATGAAAGCAGGTGTGAGAAACCGAAATCTACTATTGCAACTGCTGCGCCGACGAGAAGTATGCTTACAATAACGACGACAGTGCTGTGAAAAGTTTGCTCACGGCTGTACCAAACGATCTTCTTCAGTTCGCTTTTGTATTCGCGGAGAGATTTTGCGAGACGTTCTTTGAGAGAAGGCTTCTTGACCTTATCAGCTTTTTTATCAGCCTTTTTATCGGCTTTTACGGCAGCCTCGGTCTCGACCTTTTTTTCAATATCGGACATCCGGGACCTCCTTATTTTGTTTCTTTATGAACAGTGTGCTTGCGGCAGAAGCGGCAGTACTTGCTGATCTCAAGTCTGTCGGGATCGTTCTTTTTGTTTTTCATTGTGTCATAGTTGCGTTGTTTGCATTCACTGCACGCGAGTGTAACTTTGACTCTCATATTACTTGTCCTTTCCTTTCCTCGCGGTATCTGCCTGCAAAAGCCGCAGTCTGCCTGACGCCTGCGGTGATACCTCCGAAAAAATAGATAAAAAATATCTCCCTCTTTTGCGGAAAGCGCCGGCGTACGGAACGCACAACAAAAAAACCTCCCGCTGAGGTATGTCTATGATACCATAAATATGAAGCCGTGTCAAGACTTTTTTTGATTTTATATATAATTATTGTAATATAACTGCGGACAGGCTGTCTACTCGCTGCCCATAGAAGCGGCGGAGTCCGCTTTTTATCGGCAGGAGTACGACCTGCTGCAGATCAAAGAACGGCTATAGCTGTGTTCCCGCTGTCGTTTAATGACGGGAAAGCCTTTATTGAACCGGCGTTTTTGGTTCTGTTTTTCGCCGTAAGGTGAAAGCATAACACCGGGCAGATAAATGCAGCCGCAGGCACATATGTGCCTGCGGCTGTACTTTCGTAAGCATTTGTGTTTAAATGTTAATTTTTGTCTGTTTATTTGTTAAAAGTCAATGCTTCAGGACTGCGGTCGTTTCCTTGCCGGTGCTTTTGTCGGTATATACGATTTCGAGCATTCCGTCGTCAAGCTTGCGTGCCGAGGATATCGGCATGTCGGCTTCGGTCATATTGCTTCTGTCATAGGAAATACGCGCTCTTTCATTTGAGAGTCCGAACATGTCGCGTTCGACTATATAGTTTTCGCTGTCGTCAGACTCAAGAAGAAGTACCGTCCTGTTTTTTGTATCTTCTCCTACCGCATATGAGAACCAGTCGGATGCAAAACCTTGTTTACCCGCATCCGTATCGAAGTAGCAGCACAGACGGCTTGAAAAACCTGTTCCGTTTTGAATCCATATCTTGATTATTCCGTTTCCGCAATCCTCTGCGTGAGGAATTTTAGTGAGATTATTTTCGCTGTACCACGTATCAGTGCTTCCTGAATAAAGGAAGAGTCCGTATGAGCCGTCGGGATTTTCGGATACCTCATAGCGCGATCCCGATGTAAAGCTTTCGGTTTCAAGCAGTTTTTTCGGTGCTGTCGGCTCGGCGGATATGAGCTGTGCCGCTGTCTTTCCTTCCTCATTATTGCATCTGAACACGTAGCGGAAGTTTCCGACATATTCAGCAGTTTCGGAATATATCCCGCCGCCTTCATAGATCTCCACGTCTGCTGTAGCGATCTGAGCGCCGTTCTGTTCGGAAATCTTTATCTTCGGACTCGAATACCAGTTCAGATGCTTCGTATCCTGCATCCAGTAATCGGTCGCAAGAGGAAAGTTGTATACGCCTTCGCTCTCGTTCCATGCGGCGTTCTTCTTCAGATCGTATTTCAGTATCTTATCAGCAAATTCTCCGAGATAGGTTTTTACTGCATCTCTGAGCTGCTCTTCGGTAAGAGTCATAAAATCGAGGAAGTAGTCTTCAACATAGTTTTTATGGACCATCAGCTGACAGTAGTATATAGCGCGGTTTGCGTCCTCTTCGGAAATGTCCTCTTCTGTATTTGTGATATATCCGGGAAGCAGATTTATCGCTTCGGTAACGTCGGATATGAAATCGGTATTCTGAACATATTCACCTGCTTCAAAATCAAAGATCGTTCCGAATTTGTCGGCGAAAAGTACGCCGGGAATGCTGAAAAGGTACATTATATCTTCGTCATTTCCGGGATCCGGAAGACCGGTATCTGCATATGCGGGCATGCATGAGAGTCCGTACAGCTGACGGTACATTGTGTACACCTGTTCGTCTGCGTACATCCACGAGATCTCTCCGCTGTCAAATTTCGATGTGAGTGTTTCCTCGTCGAAATTACCTGAATCGTGATCTTTGCCGTCCAT
>CALGZV010000140.1 GCA_937934385.1 uncultured Clostridia bacterium
CAAGCTCGTCATCGGAAAGGAACACAAGGATATACTCGGTGTTCATATGATCGGAACCTACGCTTCCGAAATAATCTTCGGCTGTGCCATGATGGTAGACAGGCATATGCGCGTTTCAGACGTTCAGAAAACTGTTTTCCCGCATCCTACAGTCGGCGAAGTAATCCGCGAAGCAATGTTCATGATCTGATCTGCCGGTCCGATTATAAAAAGCTCAAATATACTTCCGTTTCGCCGTCAGGTGCAGCGAAACGATAAAGCATATCAAAAATAAAACATATTAACATAAAAGGAGTACAGTTATGCCTAAGTCACAATTTGTTGACCCGAAAAAAGCATTTGAGCCCGGTTTTATTCATTTTGAAGATATTCCGGTATGCCAGTACAATAAGTCACTCGCTGAAGAAAAGAAGATCTACAGCAAGGAAGATTTCGTTCGTATCTACCGCGATATGCGTATGATCCGCGAATTTGAGACAATGCTCAACGAAGTAAAGACCAAGAGCGAGTATAACGGCGTTGCATACAACAACCCCGGACCTGCTCACCTTTCAATAGGTCAGGAAGCATCCGCTGTCGGTGAAGCATACAGCCTCGACATAAATGACCTTACATTCGGATCTCACCGCAGCCACGGAGAAATCCTCGCAAAAGGTCTGTCTTCTATTAATAAGCTTGATGAAACAGAGCTTTACGACATAATGAAGGAGTTCCTCGGCGGATCCGTCCTCAATGTTGTCGAAAAGCACATGAACGCAGGCGGAAACATAAAGGAAATGGCAGTTAACTTCCTGCTCTACGGCGCACTTGCAGAAATATTCGCAAGAACCACAGGATTTAACCGCGGTCTCGGCGGATCCATGCACGCTTTCTTTATTCCTTTCGGTATCATGCCGAACAATGCGATCGTCGGTGCAAGCGCACCTATCGCACTCGGTGCTGCTCTGTATAAGCGCAGCAACCACAAGAAAGGTATCGTAGTTGCAAACTGTGGTGACGGAGCATGCGGACGCGGACCTGTTCTCGAGTCTTTCAACTTCGCATCCATGGATCAGATCACAAAGCTCTGGAACGACGGCAACGGCGAAGGTATGCCGATCCTGTTCAACGTATTCAACAATCACTACGGAATGGGCGGTCAGACAAGAGGCGAGACCATGGGTTATGACATGGCTGCACGTCTCGGAGCAGGCTTCAATCCCGATATGATGCACGCCGAGCGTGTAAACGGATATGATCCGCTTGCAGTAATCGATGCTGTAACAAGAAAGAAAGAGCTTCTTATAAACGGTAAAGGACCGGCTCTTCTCGACGTTGTAACATACCGTGTATCCGGTCACTCTCCTTCCGACAGCTCGACCTACAGAACACCTGAGGAGATCGAAGCTTGGAAAGCTGCAGATCCGATCGCAGCATACAAGGAAAAACTTATAAAGGGCAAGATCGCCACAGAAAATGAGCTTGCTTCTATCGAGCAGGATATAATCGGCCGCATGACAGAGGTCATGAAGCTCGCGATCAATGACGAGGTATCTCCCCGCATGGATCTCGACAAAACACCCGACGCTATCTCTTCTATCATGTTCTCGAACCAGAAGGTTCACAGCATGGATCCTTCCCGCGAAGCAGAAATGCTCACAACAAAGGAAGAGTGTGCCCGCGTAAAGGAAATCGCAGGCAAGATTCGTACCGCAAAGGACGAAAACGGCAAGCCCGTCTCCAAGATGAAGCTCTACAACATCCGTGACGGTCTGTGCGAGCCGATCATCGACAAGTTCTATGATGATCCCACACTCATCGCATACGGTGAAGATAACCGCGACTGGGGCGGCGCATTCGGCGTTTACAAGAAGATTACCGATTCTGTTCCCTACCACCGCTTCTTCAACTCCCCGATCTCCGAGTCCGCAATAGTCGGCTCCGCAGTCGGCTACGCAATGTGCGGCGGACGTGCTATTGTTGAACTTATGTACGCTGACTTCATCGGCTGTGCAGGAGATGAAATCTTCAACCAAATGGCTAAATGGCAGGCAATGAGCGCAGGTATCCTCAAGATGCCGATCATCCTCCGTGTATCTGTCGGATCAAAGTACGGCGCTCAGCACTCTCAGGACTGGACAGCGCTTACCGCTCATATCCCCGGTCTGAAGGTCGTATTCCCGTCAACACCTTACGATGCAAAGGGACTTATGTCCGCTGCACTCGAAGGCACGGACCCTGTAATATTCTTTGAATCTCAGAGAATCTACGACAAGGGCGAGGAATTCCACGAAGGCGGCGTTCCGAAGGATTACTATGAAGTAGAGTTCGGCGATCCCGATATCAAGCGTGCAGGTAAGGATGTAACCATTCTTACTATCGGTGCCGTTCTTTACAGAGCGCTCGAGGCTGCAAAGATCCTTGAAGAGAAATATGGTATATCCGCAGAGGTTATTGACTCCCGTTCTATCGTTCCGTTCGATTACTCAAAGGTAATCGAGTCGGTAAAGAAGACAGGAAAGATCATTATCGTCGGAGATGCATGTGAGAGAGGCTCTATCATGAAGGATATGGCTGCAAACATCAACGAGTTTGCATTTGATTACCTTGATGCGCCGGCTATCGCATACGGTTCACGTAACTGGATCACTCCTGCATTCGAGCTTGAGAAATACTTCTTCCCGCAGGCAGACGGCATTATCGACTGCATCCACGAGAAGATCATGCCCATACCGGGACATGTACCGACACACAGCTTCAGCGACGTCGAAAAGATGAACCGTTCCAAGGTCGGTCTCTAATCATAAAATAACCGAACTAAGCTAAATTAACAGCGGCCGCGCGCACTCTGATATATTAAAACGGTATATCGGGCTGCCGCGGCCGCCGCTTTTATAACCAAGAGTCAGATTTTCGCTGTCAGCGGATTGTCTCTTAATGCGGAATATACACGCTCGTTTTTTCAGCATATCCGATCCGACACTTAAACGCATATAGCAACACTTTGAAACTTATTAAAATAACAGGAGATACAGATGATCGTATACCATAACGACTGCACAGAACCCTACGAAAATATGGCAACCGAAGAATATCTGCTCGACAGTGCCGGAGATGAGGATATTTTCATGCTTTGGCGCAACGAGCCGGCAGTTATAATCGGCCAGAATCAGAACGCATATGCGGAGATCGACCGTGCATATGCGGAACTGCACGGGATTAAGATCGTAAGACGTCTTACAGGCGGTGGAGCGGTCTTTCACGATCTCGGCAATATAAATTACACCTTTATAAGTAAAGACGTTCAGGGAGGCTCTCTCAACTTTGAGCGTTTCTGCAAGCCTATCACAGAAGCGCTTAAATCGCTCGGGCTTGATGCTTCGCTGTCAGGACGTAACGATATAACCGTAGACGGATTCAAGGTGTCAGGTACGGCACAGTGCGTCAGAAACGGTCATGTAATGCATCACGGAACACTTCTGTGGGACGCAGACTTCGGGAAAATGGCAGGTGTGCTGAAGCCCGACGAGACAAAGCTCTCCAGCAAGGGAATTAAAAGCGTGCGCAGCCGTGTCGGAAATCTGAAGGATCTTTTGTCCGAAGCTAAAAAGCAAGGAAATGTTCCGCACAATGCCCCTGAAATATCCGACGTTATTGATTTGCGAAATTATCTTGAAGCACGGACAGGAGAATCGGCAAAAACATTTTCAGAAATGCAGCGCCGTGAAATAAAAAAGCTTGCAGATGAAAAATATTCATCGTGGGAATGGATATACGGCAAATCCAAAGAGTTTACCGTCCTGCGCAAAAAACGCTTCTCTTACGGTCTTGTAGAGCTCCACATGACACTGAGCGGCGGCATTATATCAGACATATCGGTACGCGGCGATTTTTTCGGCAGCGCGCCGATAAATGAGCTTGAAGGCAAGCTTTGCGGATGCAAATGCACCCTTGACGCAATATCAGACGCGATTTCAGATATAAACAGCTATATTTTCGGCGCGACGGTAAGCGACATTGCAAAGCTTATAGCAGGCTGAGGCAGCCGTTTGTAAATTCCGGGTAAATTATGCCGCGGCGGTATTTACCCTATCGAAACTTTGTGCTATCATTACGGCACAAACAAAAGCCGAAATAATTTTTTAAATAAAGGAACATCCGCGAAAGGAATGTCATATATATGTCAAAGGAAGCAAAAAAACAAAGCCGCGTATCAATGCCTCAGTATTCCGCATTGGCACCTTATTATGAAGAGCTGAATTCTGAAGTCGATTATTCGGAATGGACGAATTTTTTAACCGGACTTTTTGAAAAATACTGCGCAAAAAAGCCTGAACTTGTTCTCGAGCTTGCATGCGGAACAGGAGCCTTCACAAGACAGCTTGCGGATCGCGGATACGATATGATAGG
>CALGZV010000141.1 GCA_937934385.1 uncultured Clostridia bacterium
AGGATTATGAAGGATACACGCTGTTTCCGGACGGAAGCGGCTCTTTGATCCGCTTTGAGGATCTGACTTCTGCGCTTACTCTGAGCGGTAAGCTTTACGGACCTGATTTTTCATATCAGAATGTTCAGGTTCCCCACTCGCAAACGCTCCGTATGCCTGTGTTCGGCGTAGTAGAGAACTACTATTCAGAGCAGACACGCACAGAGATAGATGCTGACGGAAACGTCAACTTTATCACAGACCGTGACGAGACCGACCGCGGACATTTCGTTATAATTGAGGACGGAGAGTCGCTTGCGTCGATCACAAGCGAACACGGTGCAAACGCAACGCATAGATTCAACTCTGCATATACGACCTTTACACCCAGACCCAAGGACACATACAGCCTTGCGAACGCGATATCCGTAAACGAGAACGCGACATGGACGGTCGTATCAAAGCGTAAATATACCGGCTCATATACACTCCGTGTAATTCAGCTTAACGACACAAAGAACAAGGATCTTTGTAAGGAGACTAAGTTCTACGAGCCGAGCTACGTCGGAATGGCTAACGCATACCGCGATTACCTTGAACGTACCGGTAAGATCACTCGCCTTGAGGCGGGCAGCGATATTCCGCTCTATATCGAGTCGTTCGGAGAGCTTGACAGCTCCGGAACATTCCTTACGTTCCCGATCACAGTGAAAAAAGCGCTTACTACTACCGATGACATTAAGTCAATGTATGACTGGTTCTCGGAGAAGGATATAAACAACATACACTTCCGTTTACGCGGCTTCGGCGAGGGCGGAATGCTCGGAAGCTATGCACCTTACCATGCAAATTTTCAGGATGTTGTAGGAGGCAACTCGGGTATGTCCGAGCTTGCGGATTATGCAGCCGAAAAGGGATTTGCGATCTATCCCGATTTTGATTTCACATATGTAAGCGCGGATAAGATGTTTGACGAGTTTACATATAAAAAGGACGCGGTAAAGTCTATCAACGGACTTTATTCGACAAAACTCGAATATTCGATGGTAGACCAGTCTACCGCGCTTACCGGACAAAACCTTATAACATCTGCTTCATTCAAGAAGATGTACACAAGCCTGAGTGCCGATCTTGATAAACTGTTCGGAGATACTAAGGTCGGTATATCGGCGGCAACGCTCGGATCTGATATCAACTCCGATTTTGATACCGCTGATCCTTACAATAGAGAGGATTCGAAGCTCTATATTCAGAATGTTCTTTCGGCTATGGCTGAGAAGCATGACGTTATGATTGATGCCGGTAATTCATTTGCGGTTCCTTATGCGACACATATTCTGAACGCGCCTCTTGACAGCAGCCATTTTACAAGAGCTAATGAGTCTGTACCTTTCTTCGGACTTGTATATCATGGCTATGTAAACTATGCCGGAACACCTACTAATATGGCAGGCGATACGGGTTATGAGAAGCTCAAGATGATAGAAAATGGCGCAAATCCATACTTTACGCTTTCCTGCAATAATACCACAATGCTTAAGGATTATTTCAGACTTGCAAAGTATTATTCGGTAAGCTATGAGAACTGGCGCGACGATGTTGTAGATATCTACAATGAAATCAACGGTATTCTCGGTCCGCTTCAGAATAAGATAATAGTAAATCATGAGTTTGTTGATTCGCGCCGTATTCCGGATGAAAAGGATATGGCTGATTTCGATGCAACTCTCGGCTCGGAGGACGATCCTTATATGATTACGGACGGATCGGTTGTCCGCGTAACATACGAGGGCGGAGTATCGTACCTGCTCAACTATAACTATTTTGATGTGACGGCAGACGGAGTAACCGTTCCTGCCATGAGCTACATTAAACAGTGAAAGGAAGGATAAAATAAATGGCTTCAAAAGCAGTAAAAAGATCGAAGTCACGCCGCATAGCGTCGCTCGATAAGAGAAAAGCCAAATCCGGTTGGATATTTGTCCTGCCGTTCGTAATCGGCTTTGTGGTTATATACCTTCCGATCATTATAAATTCGGTAATATACAGCTTCAGCGAATTTGAGACAATAGCTGCGATCGACGGCGGAGGCTTTATCCTGCACAATGTCGGATTTACCAACTATCAGACGGCGCTTGTTCCGGGCGGAGAGTTCAGAAGTATTCTTTCAAGCGGTCTTACACAGCTGATTATAGACGTACCTGCGATAGTAATATTCAGTCTCTTCCTTGCGGTCATTCTTAATGAAAAGATGGTCGGAAGAGCTGCGTTCCGTGCGATACTGTTCGTTCCTGTTATTCTTCAGACCGGACTTATCGCCGAGATAGATGCGACAAACGAGCTGCTTAAGCAAATGAACGATACAAGCAGCTCGATTGAGACCGGAGCAGCGAGCGGAACCAGTGTCGATCAGATAGTGTCTGCGACCGATATAAGCTGGCTGTTCTCATCAATGAAGGTCGGAACTGAGCTTGTCGAAGTCGTACTCGGACTTATTAACCGTATATACGAGATAATCAACCGATGCGGTGTTCAGATGCTCATCTTCCTTGCCGGACTTCAGTCAATATCGCCTGCGATCTATGAATCCTGCGATATAGACGGAGCGACGACATGGGAGACTTTCTGGAAAATAACCGTTCCTATGATCTCGCCGATGATCCTTGTTAACACGGTCTATACGGTAATCGATGCATTTACGTCGTCTTCAAACGTTGTTATGTCGTATATTTCCAAGATATACAGCGGTGCGGGCGGATATGTTCTGAGTGCGGCGATGTCATGGATATACTTCCTGCTCGTTATCGGCTGTATAGCGTTGGTAGTCGGAGTGCTTTCGGCATTCATATTCTATCAGAGACGCGATTAAGGAGGTACAGACAGTGAAATTGTTTAACAAGACAAGCGAAACTGCCGAAGTGCAGACGACCAAGACAGTGGACGGCTCTGCAGCCGGCGCGAAGGTACTCAAAGAGAGCAAGAACAGTATCCGTGTTGACTTTGATCGTACCAGCCGGTGGGAACGCTTTAAGATAAAGTATTTTTCGACGAACTTCGTTGTAAGTACAGTGTGGTTTCTCTTCCGCCTCGGATTGCTCATAGGTATCTCCTACGTTATCATTCAGCCTTTCTTCTCAAAGATCATGTCGTCTTTCATGAGTTCGGATGACTTTGTAGATGTAACGGTCAAACTTATTCCGCGCTATCCGACGCTGAATACATATAAAGCGATATTTACCGAAAACGGATATTTTGAAGCGCTGCTCAATACCACGGTTCTGTCGCTTCTGTGTGCAGTAGTTCAGACGCTTATGTGCTGTCTGATCGGATATGGCTTTGCAAAATTCAAGTTCAAGGGAAATAAATTTCTGTTTGCGTGCGTAATCTTCACGATGATCGTTCCGCATAACGCTGTAAAGTTTGCAATGCTTATGGAATTCAAATATTTTGATATCTTCGGAATATTCAAGCTGCTCGGCGGCGGAGTGTTCCCGCGGTTCAGTCCTCTGCCGTTCAGTTCGATAGATCTGACGAATACATACTGGCCGCTTGCACTTCTTTCGCTTGGCGGACTCGCGTTCAAGAACGGACTTTATATCTACATGATGCGTCAGTTTTTCCGCGGTGTACCTGATGAGCTTGAGGAATCGGCGTATATCGACGGTTCTGGAGTTGTTAGTACGTTTGTACGCATAATTCTTCCGCTCTCAATTCCGATGATGGTCACGATATTCCTGTTTGCTTTCTCATGGCAGTGGACAGACAGCTTCTATACAGGACTGTTCTTTACGAGTTCCGGACCGAAGCTTCTTCCCGACATTGTCGCGATTCCGAAATCCCTGTATATTAAGGATTTCGTAGCTCAGACAACGTATGAAGCAGCTATACGTAATACATGCGGTCTTGTAATTATTGCTCCGTTGCTTATCGTATATCTTTTCGGACAAAAGTTCCTTGTTCAGGGTATCGAGCGATCGGGTATCGTAGGCTGATTTGGTCAGCGATTTCATACAGAAGTCTTTTGGCTTATGAAACAGCATTCTGTAATAAGCTTTAGATATGTGTTTCTGTAAAAGCTCTGTATAATATTAAAGTTATAAAAGTACCGTTCTGCGGCGTAAGCCAGAACGGTGCTTTTTTTAAACTTAAGGCGTGTTGAGTGCGAAGCGCGAAACGGAACACCACCCGTTTGATAAACTTGTCCAGTAAAAGCAGACAGCAAAAATCACCGATTACACAAAACTTAGTCCGAATTTGTATTAAACAGGGATTTTGTAATTAAGTTTGTAGGATAATCTTTCGTTTTTACAGCATTTGTGTGCCGGATTATCCGAAAACGCTCAACCTGTTTTATTCCGAACTAAGCTTGCAAGATAATGACAGCCTTTTGTTTTGTGTTTCTTATGTTCTTC
>CALGZV010000142.1 GCA_937934385.1 uncultured Clostridia bacterium
ACTCGGAACGATCGTTTGTGCAGATACCGTTGAGGAGCTTATGGCGATCGCAAAGCTTTCTCCGAATCTTCTTGTCGCAGAACCGACCGAGCTTATCGGTACAGGTAAAACGAGCGATGAAAACTATGTTACACAGACGATAAAGAGCGTCCGCGAGATCAATCCCGATATCATGGTGCTTCAGGGCGCGGGAATCAAGAACGGTCAGGACGTATACGATACGATAATGCTCGGAGCGGAAGCTACCGGAAGCACAAGCGGAATCTTCTGCGCAAAGGATCCTGCCGCAATGGTAGACGAGATGCTCTGCGCGCTCCGCACGGCATGGGATGAAAAGCACAAGGCATAAGTAAAATGGCTGATACAAAGAAATACCTTATAGGTATCGACATAGGTACGACTTCGCTTAAAGCGGCGATATTTGATACCGACGGAGTTACTGTCTCTACGGCGACTGTGGATTACACTCTCGACGCTAAAGGAAATACGACAGAGTTTGACGCTGATGAATACATTTCGATAGTGCGCCGCGGACTTACCGAGGCGGCTGAAAAAGCGTTTCCCGGAGAGGGTGCAGGCGCTCTTTCAGCAAAGATCGCCGGTATATCTGTCGATACTCAGGGCGAGACGCTGATCGTCACCGATGAAAATTACGCGCCGCTTCGTCCGGCGATCGTATGGCTGGACAACCGTGCGACTGCAGAGGCCGGACAGATCGAACGGCAGTTCGGCAGACAGAGGGTGTATGAGGTTACGGCACAGCCTGAAATTACAGCGACATGGCCGGCATGCAAGCTTTTGTGGATAAAGCATAATGAGCCTGAGATATGGGAGCGTACAAAGCACGTGTTCCTTCTTGAGGACTGGATTTTATGGGCGCTTACCGGAGAGTTTGTGACTGAGCCGTCGATACAGTCTTCCACTATATATTTTGACATAAGCGGAAAATGCTGGTGGGATGAGATGCTTGGCTTTATAGGCGTGACGGAAGAAATGCTTCCGCGCGCCGTACCGTCAGGTACTCCTGTCGGACGTGCTTCCGCAGATTGGCTGTGCGGCGGAGGTAATGCCGGGGACGGCTGCGCCGACGGTATTGCCGTTGTCAGCGGAGCGCTCGATCAGATCGCAGGTGCGATCGGCGCGGGTGTTGTCGGCCAGGGAATCGTAAGTGAAATGACAGGAACGACGATGACGGTGTTTGCACCGTGCAGCGGAATTCCCGATTATGATGAGGGCAGTATCGTTCCGTGCCACCTGAGCTATGACGGCAGCTACGCGCTGCTTTCGTGGACTCCTACCGCCGGAATTGCACTTAAATGGTTCAAAAATAAGCTTTGCGAGAGATATACGTTTGCCCAGCTTGACAGACTTGCGGAAAAGGTTCCTTACGGCAGTGACGGACTTGTATTTCTTCCGTATCTCTGCGGATCTACGATGCCGAAATACGATCCCGATGCAAGGGGTGCATTTTTCGGACTTACTATGGAGCATTCGCGCGGACATATGGTTCGTGCTATCCTTGAATCTGTGGCGTGTATGCTTCGCGGCAATCTCGAATATCTCGGAGTCAACTGCACCGAGATACGTACTATGGGCGGAGGCGCTCTCAGTCCGCTTTGGTGCAGAATAAAGGCTGATATTACCGGAATGAAGCTTGTCACGCTGAAAAACACCGAGACGGCATGTCTCGGAACAGCGATACTTGCAGGAGTCGGTGTAGGCATATACGATTCGGTCGAAGCGGCTTGCGCTGAGCTTATCGCGCCCGACAAGGTATATGAGCCTCATCCTTCGGAGCAGAGCGATGCTGCATATCGCGCTTACTGTGAGACGGACGACAGACTTTATCCGCGTACATAAAACTTAAAATAAAAACCTTTCGAAAGGAAAATATTAAATATGATTAAAGCCGGATTTGTCGGCTTCGGCGAGGTAAATACGCCGAAGGAGATTATAGTTAAAAAGTGTGAGGCGGCTAATAAGGCGCTTTGCGGTGAAGGAATCGAAACGGTAAGTGTTTTTCCTGTTACCGATGATTACGAGGAAAGGGGTATCGCGCATGCGCTTGACGTTCTGAAAGCCGATGATTTTGATTGCCTTGTTCTCTGTATTGCCGGATGGATACCTACGCATGCCGTTATCAAGATCGCTGAGCATTATCGTCATAAACCGATGGTTCTCTGGGGACTTTGCGGTTGGATGGAGGAGGACCGTCTTGTGACAACTGCCGATCAGGCGGGAACAAGCGCTCTCCGCAAGACGATGTGCGATCTCGGATACAGCTTCAAATACATATATGATATTATCGGAATGCCTACCCGTTCGGACCGCGTGGCCTCGTACTGCCGCGCTGCATCTGTGGCTGCAAAGCTCCGTCATGCACGTGTCGGCATGGCAGGCTACCGCGACATGAATCTGTACGGTACTCTCGCGGACGGTCCTTCGCTCAAGCGCGTTGTCGGACCTGAGATCGAGACCTTTGAGCTTCTCGAAGTATTTGGACGCAGCGAAAAGGTCAGTGAGGAAGAAAAGAGGGCTGTTGTAACTGCAATAACCGAGGGCGGAATGCTCGACGGTAAGAATATAACACCGTGGAACTTCCTTGCCAAAGCGTCGGACGAAGCTCTTATGAAGGCTGCCGGATATTATATTGCTGTTAAGCAGCTTGTGGATGAGCGCGGATATGAAGCGGTTTCGCTCAAGGATGTTGACGGGATGAAAAAGCTTCTCGGCTTTCCGCCTGCACCTGTATTTA
>CALGZV010000143.1 GCA_937934385.1 uncultured Clostridia bacterium
ACAAACCTTGTATTTTCGGCAGTCATGAATTCTAAATACGGAAGCAGCATTGATTACGGCGATGACGACCGTCTTGTTTTTGCCAAAAAGACCGACGGCGGGGAGACCGCCGTACCTGTATGCGTTGCCGTGATATCGCAGGTGCCTGACAGTGAAACCGAAGGCGGCGAGATGAACACGGAGGCGGATATATTATGCGGTGCGGACGGCAAAAAGCTTCGCGAGCCGAACGCCGCCGACGCAGAAGCTGAATTTGTTGCGGCCGAATCTGCCCGGCTGATTGCTTCCGGAAAATATTCGCCCGGAGATATCCGCATACTGCTTCGCAGCGGAGTGAACAATACCGAGAGGTTCGCACGCGCCTTTGCACGGCATGGGGTACCGTTTGAAAACGTGCGCGCCATAGGATTTTTCGAGCGTCCGCATATTCTTCTCGCCCTCTCGCTTTTGCGCTGTATAGATAATCCGACGCGTGATATTTCTCTCGCCGCGGTGCTTTGCAGTCCGTTGTTCGGCTTTACTCCAGACGAGCTTATCGCGGTAAAAAACAATATTCCGCCCGATTCGGATTCCCCGTGCCGTATGTCTGATGAAGCCGGAAAGCCGCGTGTTTCGCTGCTTGACTGCTTGCGTGACTATACTGCGGACTACAGTTTTGAAAAGGGCCGCAGATTTCTCTCGCAGCTTGACGGCATGCGACGCAGAGCCGCTGCTGTTCCGAGCGATAAGCTGATCTGGCAGCTGTACGGAGAAACGCCGCTTTTATGCTGCGGAAACGACTCGGACGGCTTTGACGCGGAGACACGGCGTTCCGACCTTATAAGGCTTTACGATTATGCACGCGGATTTGAGCGGGGAGGATTCCGGGGACTTTCGCCGTTTCTTTCGTCGGTCGATTCTCTGATAAAGCGCGATCCTCATTTTGATTTCCGAAAAGAAGCTTCGTCAGAGTCAGGCTCGGTCGGAGTTATGACGGTACATAAATCAAAGGGACTTGAATTTCCCGTAATCTTTCTTTGCGGAGCGTCAAAGAATTTCAACAAGGCGGATTCTGCCGACCTGCTGATGATCGACAAAAATCTCGGCGTATGCACAAAGCTCCGCGATGAAAACGGATTTTTACGTTACGATACTCCTATGCGTGCTGCCGCACAGCAGCGGGAGAATGAACAGATCATAGATGAGGAGATGCGGCTTTTATATGTTGCGCTGACATGGGCGCGGGAGCGGCTGTACGTAACCGCGGGAGAACGTAATCCCGACGCGCTGATCGCAGATGCGGACGAATGCGCCAGATATCCGTCGCCGTACTCGGCTGCAAAACGCGCAAGCTATATGAAGTGGATACTGGCTGCCGCGTCATCCTCTCGCGGTGGATTGCCGCACGATATTTTTCAGACCAATGAAAGCTGCACGGTGCTGTCGGACAGCAGCATGCGGATAGTTTCGGCGCGTTACCGTACCGAGTGCGGCAGAGTTGTTTTCTGCGGCGATCCGCTTGCGGAGCTTAGGAATGAGACACCCGGAAATTACGGTACTGACAGCATTTCGGACAGTGTTTCAGATACAGCAGGTGTTCATGCAGACGCAGGCGGCTTACCGGAAGCAAAAGATTCGGAATACGTAACTGACGGTGCGTCGGAAACAACGGTTGCAGGGCATGCAGCAAACGGCGCGTCGGAAGCAACAGGTACAGGACAAACAGCGGACGATATATCAGGAACAACTGCCGCGGCGTCGGACTGCCGTGATACCGGGGGACATGCCGCGCGGGAAACAGACAGCATATGTAGTTACGGTACTGATCTGCCGGATACGGAAAAGCTTCGTGAGCTTCTGCGCAGCCGTCTGACGCGTAACTATCCGTACAGCTACGGCGCGCGGCTTCCGGCAAAGTTGTCAGTATCTGCGCTTCATCCGGGAAT
>CALGZV010000144.1 GCA_937934385.1 uncultured Clostridia bacterium
AATCAAATGTATCTCTTTTTCAGAAAAATTGTTTGGCTTATGCTTCGGAAAACTGGTCTTTACCTACAGAGCATAACGGACATTCAAAATCGTCCGGCAGGTCTTCCCACTTTGTTCCGGGCGCAATACCGCCTTCAGGATAGCCTTTTTCTTCGTTATATTCCCATCCGCAAATATCACATATGTATTTCATGGTTTTCTCCTTCTAACCTTTACTTCTGAATATTTTTATGCTTTCCATAGTCCGTGTAAATTGCAATAAGCATATACAGCTTCAATCTCGTCACTTTCGCAAAGAGCGAAACAAACTTCAGGTTTGTCTCCGGGATGCAATGCCTTTCGCTGATTTCCCTGCTTTGTCTGCAGAGATACCCATTCGATATAATGTTGCTCAGACATAGGATGTGCAACGGATCCTACGCAAACTTTAACATATTTTCCGTCTGAGGTATAAACAGGGATATGCTTTTCTGCTGCAGCTTCTGTTTTCCCCGGAATTATCTCCTTCATCTTATGACCGCAGCACATTATCGGAACACCCGCATTTTTAACCATTGCAACAATGTTTCCGCAATGCTCACAAATATAAAATTTCTGTTCCATATTGCCAGTTTCCTTTTTGCTTAATAGTTTTCAGCATGGATTTCAAAATAACTCTTAGGATGAGCGCAGACCGGACAAACCTCCGGAGCTTTTGTACCGACTATAATATGGCCGCAGTTGCGGCACTCCCAGACCTTGACCTCGCTCTTTTCAAAAACGGAGACTGTTTCTATATTTTTCAGCAAAGCGCGGTAGCGTTCCTCATGATGTTTTTCAATTGCTGCTACCATACGGAATTTTGCTGCAAGCTCAGGAAAGCCTTCCTCTGCAGCTGTTGTGGCAAAGCCCTCATACATATCCGTCCATTCGTAGTTTTCACCCTCAGCGGCTGCTTTGAGATTGGCGGAAGTATCTCCGATTCCTTTCAGCTCTTTAAACCACATTTTAGCGTGTTCTTTTTCATTGTCGGCAGTTTTTAAAAACAGCGATGCGATCTGTTCATAGCCCTCTTTTTTTGCCACAGAAGCAAAATATGTATATTTGTTTCTTGCCTGTGATTCTCCGGCAAATGCGGCTTCAAGATTTTTTTCTGTTTGTGTTCCTTTATAGGGATTGTTGCTCATTTCTTTTTCCTCCATATTTTTATTATTTTGATTATATCTTAAAAGTTTTTTATGTGAAATCCTTTATCGGCAGATTTTCAGCCTATTTCTGTAATAACTTTTAACTGTCTTTTCCATGATATGTCGGGTACAAGACGTTGAGAATCAGCCGCAACCGACATAAAAAGGTAACGTATAACTTTTTTCGCAAATCCTGAAATCTGTAGTACAACATTTTTGAAATTAAATTATATGAACTGTTTTCAGATTCACTTATGACAGCTTCCGCCGTTTCCGCCGCAGCCGTGCTTATTTTCACCGCAGCTATGTCCTTCTCCGTGATGTTCATGACCGTGATGATTGCAATGAACATCCGGATTATATGCGAGAGTGCCTGTGAGCAAAGCATTTACTGCATCGTCCGCACTGCCGGACACGCCGCCGTACAGTTTGATTCCTGCCTCTGCAAGAGCATTCTGCGCGCCTGCTCCGATGCCTCCGCAAATCAGTGCATCGACATTCAGTCCGGAAAGCATTCCGGCTAAAGCGCCGTGACCGCTTCCGTTTGTATCAATCACTTTAGAATCTGTGATCTTTTCTCCTTCAATCTCATAGATTTTAAACTGTTCGGTATGACCGAAGTGAGGGAATACATTTCCGTTTTCATAAGTTACTGCAATTTTCATAATTTCTGTTTCCTTTCTGCTATCAGTCTGATATGTGACTGAAAAATTAAATTTATTGCATCTTTTGCCGCAGTATTTCACTGCGGAACCGCCGCATAAAACGTAGTTGCCTCCTGCAATCCGCAGCTCTTTTCCGTTGATGATACAATCGGCAATTTTTTCGCGCGCCCGTTCATAGATCTCTGTGACTGTCGTGCGGGATATATCCATCTGCAATCCGCATTGCTCATGAGTTTTCTTTTCGCAGTCGATCAGCCTGATCGTCTCAAATTCATCTACTGTCAAGACGACCTGCTCTGCATTTTTTATTCCGCATGGCGCGAAGCCGTCATATTTCGGTTCGGAACAAATTCTGCGGTATCGGCTCGGTCTTGCCATACATACACCTCCGGTTTACGACATATGACGAATATATAATTATATTATAATCAAAACGCTTGCAGTTTTCAAGATACTATGAAATTTATTAGTTGCTTATTTTTCATATTGTAAAAAGCGGGCTTTGTGATTTAGTCACTGAATTATATCTCTTTATTCCTTATAATTTATAGTATAATAAAAGGAGGATCATGTTATGCCGAAAAGAAAAGCAAAAGTCAGCATTCACGAATGCGTAGCATGCGGCTGCTGTATAAAAGTCTGTCCTAAAAACGCTATCACTATTCCAAAAGGAATCAATGCCGAAATCAATTCCGGTCTGTGTGTCGGATGCGGAAAATGCGCGAAAGAATGTCCTGCAAGCGTGATTACATTGGAGGTAACCGAATAATGAAGCAAAAAAAGAGATGGTATGACTACCTTTGGATAGCCTCTCTCAGTTATCTGATTTTAGGATTTTTAAATATTCTGTTCGCGTGGCTCGGCCTTTTGTGCTTTTTCATACCGCTCATTATATCTGTTGTAAAGGGCAATAAAGCATACTGCAACAGATATTGCGGCAGAGGGCAGTTATTTTCGCTTATAGGCGGCAGATTCGGACTTTCCCGAAAAAAAGATATTCCCAAATGGATGAAATCAAAATATTTCCGATACGGATTTTTGATCTTCTTCTTTGCAATGTTTTTCATTATGTTGGGGAATACTTATTTAGTATTCGCAGGAACAAAGGATCTGAGTCAGACAGTAAAATTGCTCTGGACGCTGAAGCTGCCGTGGCATTGGGCATATCACGGAACCCTGTTTTCGCCGGGTGTGGCACAGTTTGCTTTCGGTTTTTACAGCGTAATGCTCACTTCTACCGTTCTCGGTTTTATTACAATGATTTTATTCAAGCCGCGTTCGTGGTGTGTGTACTGCCCGATGGGAACGATGACACAACTTATCTGCCGGGCAAAAAACGGAAAAGACAAATAGGAGACGTTTATGCAATATCTGATTTCATTTCTGGAAGGCGTTACTACCTTTATTTCCCCCTGCCTTCTCCCGATGCTTCCTGTCTATATCTCGTATTTTGCAGGTGGTAACGGAGAACGAAGCACAATAAAGACACTGAAGAATGCGCTTGGATTTGTTCTCGGTTTCACATTAGTATTCGTTGCGCTCGGCGCTGTTGCCGGAACGCTCGGCGGGTTGCTCAGAGAATACCGGACAATTATAAATATTGTTACGGGTGCAATCGTGGTATTTTTCGGACTTCATTTTCTCGGATTATTTGAACTAAATATTTTTAAAGGAACAAAAGGCTTCGGCAGAGGAAAAGAATTAGGCTTTTTCTCCGCTGTGCTGTTCGGAATAATTTTTTCTGTCGGCTGGACGCCGTGCGTAGGCGTTTTTCTCGGATCTGCCTTGATGCTGGCTTCTCAGCAAGGCGAAACGATGACCGGGATCATAATGCTCCTTTCATACTCAATAGGTCTCGGGATTCCCTTTATTGTAAGCGCGGTTCTTATTGATAAATTGAAAGGCACATTCAATTCCATTAAAAAGCATTACCGTATAATTAATATTGTTTGCTGTATTTTATTAGTAGCCATGGGCGTATTGATGATGACAGGATTACTTGGCAGAATACTCAGCTTTTTTGAATAATGAGGGAGATAATCGTGAAAAAATATGGGAAACTGCTTATAATTGCAATTGTTTCGGTTGTATTGTTTATTGGAGCCTGGTTTTTATACGGGGTTTTAAAAGAAAATTATGCTCCCGATCTGTTTTCTGACAGATCTACGGACACTCAGACGGATGATCAGGAAACTGCCGCAGATCAAACAGCTCCTGATTTTACAGTGTTTGACGAAAACGGAAATAAAGTAAAGTTGTCCGATTATTTCGGCAAGCCGGTAATTCTGAATTTCTGGGCGTCATGGTGCTATTACTGCAAAGAAGAAATGCCTGATTTCAATGAGGCTTATCACAACAATCCTGATATACAGTTTTTGATGGTCAATGTCACAGACGGAAAGCAGGAAACGATATCTTCCGCAAAGAAATTTATTGAAGATTCGGGATATGATTTCCCCGTATTCTATGATACTGAACTGGATGCGGCTACAGCATACGGCGCTTCGGGACTGCCAATGACAGTATTTATCGGTAAGGACGGAAAGCTTGTAACATATGCAAGAGGAATGCTGAGCGCAGAAAATCTTGGCAGGGGTATCGGTTTGCTCAAAAATTGAATGTGACATAGTCACGGAAAACTGTCAGATAATCGGTTATAGTATAATTACAAAAATAAAAAGGAGAACTTAAAATGTCAGTTATAAAAATCAATAAAAACAATTTTGAAGAAGTAATGAAGAGCGAGAAAAAGGTACTTCTCGATTTCTATGCCGACTGGTGCGGACCGTGCCGTATGGTATCGCCCTTAGTTGACGAGATTGCAGATGAAAATTCACAGTATCTCGTCGGAAAGATCAATGTGGATCAGGAACCGGAACTTGCCCAGACATTCGGCGTGTCAAGCATCCCGACGCTGGTCGTAATGAAAGACGGCAAAGTCGTTTCGCAGTCAGTCGGGGCAATGCCGAAACCGCAGATTCTTGCTATGTTAGAGGGCTAATTTACGCAAGCGTTTTTTATCGAGAATCTTTATACCGCCGCGTGATACTTCAATGATTCCCTCGCTTGCAAAATATTTCATCATTCTCGACACAACCTCGCGGGCAGAGCCGATATATCGGGCAATCTGCTCGTGAGTAAGCGCGATAGTATCGGAATTTGTTCTTGCAGCCTCGTCTGTCAGAAAGATAGCAAGTCTCTTATCCATACTCATAAACAGAATTTGCTGCATGACCCACATAACATCGGAAAAACGGCTTACTGCGGTTTCCAGTGCAAATATTTTTATTTGCGGATTGCGCGCGGATATATCTGCAAAAGCA
>CALGZV010000145.1 GCA_937934385.1 uncultured Clostridia bacterium
ACTACGGCAGACAGTCCGCGATCCTCTGTGTATCGGATTCGAACCCCTATACGAAGCATCAGCAGTGCAGCGATGAAAACTATCACCGTCGCTGCAATGATCCACCCCATACACGTACCTCCATCCGTTTTTTACTTTCGTATGCCGTTTTCCGTACAGAAAACTCTCTGCAACAGTTTTTACACAACCCGGTTCTTCCTAAGTCTTCGCTTTAGTTTATCTTGCGCTCGCTTTCCGGCATTGTTACATACTTTTATTATGAGTGCCGCATCATGTCTGCAGTTCTGCGGTTTCATCCTCTTCATTTTCGGAAATCTTTTCCTTCGTATCATTATCCTCATTAGGGAAAGACAAGCTTACATCTGAATCACTTTCCGCGGATGAACCGACGCTACCGGACTTTTCATCTCCGCCGGACGCAATAGCATCAAAAAGCTCTATCGGCGGAAGTTCGCCAAGCGATTCGATTCCGAATACTCTGAGAAAATCCGGAGTTGTTCCGTATATGGCCGGGCGCCCGGGAAGCTCCAGATGCCCTTTGTTTTCTATCATGCCTTTATCAAGCAGCGATGTTATCGAATATGAGCAGTCAACTCCGCGTACCTGCTCTATATATGCTCTTGTAACCGGCTGACGGTAAGCAACTATAGACAGCACCTCAAGAAGTGCAGGAGAAAGCTTTGTTCCACGGCGTATTCCAAGAGCTGCTCTGACCGATTCCTCATACTCCGAGCGGCTGCAAAGCTGGCATTCATCCTCAAGCACGGCAAGCTCAATACCGCGCCCTTCATAAGACTGAGCAAGCTCATGGATAAGATCTCTTACTTTTTCTTCATCAAGAGAGAGAACATCCGCAAGCATAGATATTTTTACCGGATATCCCGAAGCAAAAAGCACAGCTTCGATCGCCGACATATTCTCACTGTCTGATTCGTATGGCATAAAAGCTGATTTCCTTTCTTCCGCTGATAAGTTGCGGTAAATTTTTGTGCGCACCTTATTCTGTATACCGTTCGGCAGGCACAAATTCTATTTATTTATGCGGACAGATGGAGAGTAAGATCTCCGTCGTCCTCATCGGTTATAGACACGCGCTGCGACCTGATAAGTTCAAGAACGGCCACAAATGTAGTAATAAGCTCCGCCCGATCTGTTCCTGCACTCAGCAGCTCCGTAAGCGAGCAGTCGCCCCTGCGGTACAACCGCCGCATAATACCGTATATTCTTGCCGGAACGGGTATTCTGCGCCCGCCGCGGCTGAGCAGCGAACCGAGCATACGCTCAGGACGGTCTGCGCGTTCGGCACCCGTTTTTCCGAGCTTTCCCGACAGCACATTTCTGAAAGCCCTCTCAAGCCTCATAATGCTATCGTCCGCAACATAATTTTTATATTCTTTAAGAGTTTCAGGTTCTTTCGCCACTCTGCCTCCGCAGCTATCGTAATATCCGCTCAGCATCTCAGCGGCACACTTAATTCGGCTGTATTCGATAAGTGCGGCAGCAAGTGCAGCACGCGGATCCTCCTCTTCTTTTTCCGTCTTAGGCAGAAGCAGCTTACTCTTTATAAGCATAAGCTCAGATGCCATAACTATAAAATCCCCGGCAAGTTCCATGTTCATTGCCTGAGCCTTTTCAATATATTCCATATACTGATCGAAAATAAGCGAGATCGGAATATCCGTTATATCGACTTTGTTCTTCGATATCAGGGAAAGCAAAAGATCGAGCGGTCCATCAAATGACGGGAGATGATATTTTATCTCTTCCATAGTCTGTATCTTTCTATGTATTATCAGACAAAAAGCCTGATCGGTATAAGTATCAGTTTGAACATTCCCTGTATCACTGCCGATGAAATATAGTTTATCGGCTTAGTTATGACTCCAGTTATTATAAGAACCATAAATGCAATAAGAATATATTGTTCATATTTCATTATCTTAAAATAAATATTCTGCGGCAGAAAAAGCAAAAGAATACGGGATCCGTCAAGAGGCGGTATCGGAATAAGATTGAATATCGCAAGTCCGACATTCAAACTAAGAAATACCCATAAAAACATAGTCAGTGCCGTAACAAACATAGATTCACTATCTGCAAGAGAAACATTACAGCACACATATCCAATGGAAGCAATAAATCCGAGAATAAGATTAGAGAGAGGTCCTGCAAGAGATGAAAGCGCCATGCCGACCTTAGGATTCTTGAAATTTCGCGCATTTATCATAACCGGGCTCGCCCATCCGAACCCGACGAGCAGCATCATTATCATACCGAGCGGGTTTAGATGGCGCAACGGATTCAACGATATTCTCCCGTTATCTCTCGCTGTGGAATCTCCGAGCTTGTATGCCACCCACGCATGCGCGCTTTCATGTACCGAGATTGCAAACAGTATTGTAGGTATTCGAAACAGATATATTAAGATCTGCGTTTTCATCGGCAAGTATTCCTTTCGTATCTATGGTTCAATTCATCGATCCTCATTTACAGCTTTTATTAGACAGCCCCACAGCTGTTCACGTCCCGTTCCCTTGAGCGACGAAAACGGAACAATCAGGGGACAAAGCGGCTGAAGCTCCGTAAGCGCATTTTTCAGAGCAGTGCTTCCGAGCTTATCGCATTTTGTCGCGGCAATAGTATACTCCATTCCCGTCTGTCTGAGAAAGTCTATCATCATAAGGTCATCGGAGGTCGGTCCGACCTTTATATCGATAAGCTGTACGGTAAGGACAGGGCCGCGGTCTGCATAGTATCCGTCGCCGAGTCTCGAAAGGCGGCCGCGCTCCGCAGGGCTTCTCTTTGCAAATCCGTATCCCGGAAGATCTACAAAATAGAATTTCTTATCTATGCTGTAGTAGTTTACGGTAATCGTCTTTCCGGGAGATGAGCTTACACGGGCAAGCGCGCGTCTGCCGAGCAGGGTGTTTATAAGAGAACTCTTTCCGACGTTAGAACGACCGGAAAAGGCTATCTGAGGCAATCTGTCGCGTACAAACTGTGACGGTTCTCCCGCTACAGTTGAAAGAGTAACATTGTTGAGATTAATATCTGCTTTAGTTATCATAATAATATCCATTCTGCCGCGTAAGCGGCCGCACAAACAGAAATGAAACACATCGGATCCGCAAGACGGGCAAAACCCGGCTCAATCACAGCCTCAGGTAAGTCTGAACATAAAACAGACTATCCCTTTCCCTGTATTATCATTTATTAAACTACCGCCGCTATATAAGTGCTTCACGCAGAACATCTCCTATCTGTGAGCATGGAACAAATCTCAGTGCTTTTTTTACAATCGGATCTATCTCCTCAAGGTCTCTCACATTATCTCCGGGTATAAGAACAGTTTTCACTCCTGTTTTATATGCCGCCATTGTTTTTTCGCGAAGCCCGCCGATAGGAAGCACCCTTCCGTGCAGAGTTATCTCGCCTGTCATAGCCACATCACGGCGTACTGAACGTCCGGAAAGCTCGCTCGCAAGCGCGGTAGCAATAGTAACTCCTGCCGACGGCCCGTCCTTTGGAACAGCACCCTCAGGAACATGAATGTGTATATCCTTTGTTTTATAAAAATCCGGATCTACAGACAACTCTGCGGAATGTGCGCGGATATATGTCACCGCAGCCTGAGCCGATTCCTTCATAACATCGCCGAGCGAGCCTGTAAGCTTAAGCTTTCCGGTTCCAGGCATCGAAACAGCCTCGATACGAAGCAGATCACCGCCGACTTCAGTATATGCAAGTCCGTTGACCTCTCCTATACAGTAGTTCTTTTCAATACTGTCAGGTATTATCCTGCGCGAACCGAGCATCGCCGCCGCAATCTCCGCCGTCACGGTAATTGTTTTAGGCTTTTCTTCGGCTTTCTGTACTGCTTTCTTTGCTTCAACGATTTGCTTTGCTGCCTTGCGGCAGATAGACGCGATCTTGCGTTCAAGTCCACGGACCCCGGCCTCGGAGGTATAATAATCTATTATTTCATATATACCGCTGTCGGTGAATTTAAGCTCCTTAGCGGTAAGACCGTGGCGCTTTCTCTGTTTCGGTATAAGATGATGCTTTGCAATAGCTGCCTTTTCGTGTCTGGTATACGTATGCAGTTCTATAATTTCCATGCGGTCCAAAAGCGGCTCAGGTATTGTCTCTGTACTGTTAGCAGTTGCAATAAACATGCATTCGCTCAAATCGACGGGAAGCTCTATAAAGTGATCGCGGAATGTCTTATTCTGCTCTCCGTCAAGAACCTCGAGCATTGCAGACGACGGATCTCCGTGTGAATCCTTTGTAAGCTTGTCGATCTCGTCGAGAAGCATAAGCGGATTCATAACCCCGGCCTGGTTTATCGCATTGATAATACGTCCTGGCATAGAACCGATATATGTCTTGCGATGTCCGCGTATATCAGCCTCGTCACGTATTCCGCCGAGAGAGACACGGACATATTTGCGTTTCATCGAATCGGCTATTGATTTTGCTATAGATGTCTTTCCTGTTCCGGGAGGTCCTACAAGGCATATTATCTGATGTCTGAGTTCAGGATTAAGCTGCTTCACCGCAAGGTATTCGAGTATCCTCTCTTTGACCTTTTCAAGACCGTCATGATCCCGGTCAAGTATCCTTTTTGCAGCTTCAACATCTATTCTATCTTTCGAACGTTTCCCCCACGGAAGCTCAAGACATATATCGAGATAATTTCGGATAACACCCGCCTCCGCCGAGTTATACGGCGTTTTGGCAAGCTTTTTTGTCTCCTTGACAAGCTTTGTTTCCACTTCATCAGGCAGTTTAGCGCCGGCGATCTTAGCCATATATTCGGCGATCTCTGTATCGTCTTCATCGTAAAAATCACCGTCGGTATCTCCTGCTGCATGTCCCTCCCCAAGCTCAGCCTGAATTACTCTGAGCTGTTCACGAAGATAATATTCCCGCTGCCCGCGGTCGATTCCCGCCTGCACCTTCTGGCGTATTTCAAGCTCAGTACGCGCAATAACCGTCTCTTTAGCAAGGATAACCGAGAGTACACGTGCGCGTTCGACCGGATCAAACTGTTCAAGTACCGCCTGTTTATCTGATGTATCAAGCAGTGTATTGCAGGATATAAAATCCGACAAAAGCCCGGGAGATGTTATAGAACCTATAGACATAAGCAGATCTCCCGAAAGCTTAGGAAGCTTTTGAGAAAAATCTGCAAACATATTCCTCAGCGCAAGTATAATCGCTTCAATCCCGGGATCGCTTCCCTCAACTATAACGGCTTTGCTCAGAACATCAGCCGTATAAGAACCATTTTCTTCCGACTCAAAGGAAATAACGGTTGCTCTTGACATTCCTTCAACTACGATCCTTGCGCTGTTTTCACGGAATTTCACTATCTGCTTTATAAGCGCCACACAGCCGACTTCATATATATCACCGGCTTCTACTGTGCGCTCAGCTCCCTCATGAGAGGATACGGCCTCGGCATCGCTCGACTTTTTCAATACGAAAAATGCTTTTCCGCCCTCACGGCTTGCGCGCTCGCATGCAGCGATCGAATCCGCTGAAGAAAGCTCAAAGCTCGTCGGTATCAACGGAAAAATAACTATCCCGTCAAGTACCACCGCAGGAAGTCTCAGTGTATCTATCTTTTCAATATATTTAGGCATATCTGTAATTTTTCCTTTCCGAAGCGCCGCGCACTGAAGCTGCCGCAAATTCTCATTGCCTGCGCGGCACAAGATATACCGCGCGCACATTTACGAACGTATATCTTTACCATTATATCAAATTATTATATCATGCTTTTTATACTTCGTCAAATATATTTGATAAATATTTTGTAAAAATATAGTTTAGCAAAACCTTTTAACAAAAACATAAGACAGATAAAAAACAATCATTAAAAGCATACAAAAAATATACACATACTTTACTTTTTCTCCGTAACATGCTATAATATTTAAAATATAACTATTTTAACAGGGGCAGATCAGGAAATGTAAGAATTCCCCTTCGGGTCTGTAAAACACCTAATACAGATAAAATGCGCAAGTCAAGCGGTATATATAAATTCCGCATCCGAATACGAAAAATACTTTAGCAAACGAAAGGACGGTATAAATAAATGAATAATTTACCGGAACAGAAAACCGAGACCGGAAAAGCTCAAAAACTTAAAGGCCCCAAGCTCAGTAATCTGTGTTCGGATTACGCCGAAACAGTAAGCAGAAGTAACAGATTATTTCTTTTATGGGCATTTCTTATACCAATGGGTATACTGTTTATTCTGTATGCCGCACTAAAGGTATATCCGCTTGGCGAAGGCTCTGTTCTTGTGCTGGACATGAACGGACAGTATGTGTATTTCTTTGAAGAACTTCGTTCAAAAATACTGAGCGGAGGAAGCCTTCTTTACTCGTGGAGCCGTTCTCTCGGGGGAGAATTTCTCGGGATTTTTGCTTACTATCTTGCAAGTCCGTTCTCTCTGCTTGTATGTCTGTTCCCTAAAGCACATATTACAGAAGCACTGCTTCTGATATTTCTGCTCAAAGCAGGTTCCTGCGGATTTACCATGGCACTGTACCTCAAGCAGTCATATCCGTCAAAGAAGTCATCTATAGTAACTTTTTCAACAATGTATGCGCTCTGCTCATACGCAGTAGTTCAGGCACACAATACTATGTGGATCGACGCTCTGATCTTCCTGCCGCTTATAGTTCTCGGAATTGAAAGACTTATTAAAAAGAAGGATTTTGTTCTTTACGTTGTATCGCTTGCCTGCTGCACAATGTCTAACTTTTATATAGGTTATATGACCTGTATATTTACCTTCTTCTATTTCTTCTACTATTATATTGCAAAGAGCGCAGACGGAGAGAACAATCCGCTCGGCGAAAAAAGACATTTCCTCCGTTCACTGCTGAGAATGTTCATTTTCTCGGTTATTGCTCTTGAAATAGCCATGGCTGTGCTTTATCCGGCATATATTTCTCTTTCATTCGGAAAAACCACTTTCTCAGATCCAAGCTTCGAATTTGTACAGAAATTCGACTTTCTCGATCTTATCGCAAAGCTGTTTCCTGCATCGTATGACACGGTACGTCCCGAAGGTCTGCCCTTCGTATACTGCGGAACGCTGACACTTATTATGCTTCCTATGTTCTTCCTTTCAAAGAGAATAAAGGCGCGCGAAAAATATGCCGGCGGACTTCTGATAGCTGTATTTGTTTTCAGTTTTATGGGGTCAACCATAGATATCGTATGGCACGGATTCCAGAAGCCAAACTGGCTCAACTACCGTTACAGCTTTATGCTTGTATTCATCATGATCGTTTTCGCATACAGAGCATTCACCGAAATAAAAACACTCGATTACAAACATGTCGTCGCAGTATGCGGAGGTCTTGCTCTTTTGCTTATAATCATTCAGAAGCAGGATTACGAATGGCTCGATGATATCCGCGGAATATGGATATCCATGGGCTTCGTAGGAATTTACCTCGGAATTTTGTATCTTGTCAGGGGAGGAACCGGCAGACTTCGCAGAGGAGTCTCGGTAATTCTTCTCGCAGTCGTATGCGCAGAGCTGTGCGTATCGGGAATATGCGATGAGTTTGACCTCGATAAGGATGTTATCTACAGCACAAGAAGCGCATATCAGAACTACATGAACAAGCTCACTCCAATGGTCGAATCGCTCAAGGATTATGATAAAGAGAATTTTGATTCGAAATTCTACCGCATGGAAAAAACTTCTCATAAAAAGACAAACGATCCGATGGCACTCGGAATGTACGGAATATCGAATTCAACGTCAACGCTAAATGCTTCCGTCATATCATTTCTTCAGGATCTCGGATACGCCTCAAGATCACACTGGTCAAAATACCTCGGCGGTACGCCTCTCAGCGACTCGTTGCTCGGAATAAAGTATATTATCAATACAAAGCATTATAATACCGATCTTTACACTCTTATCAACTCAGACAATACAAACGATCTTTTCGGATATTACAATCAGTATGCACTTTCGCTTTGTTACGGAGTATCGCAATCGGTAAACAACATGGACTTTGACGACTATGCCTCACCGTTCGAACGTATGAATGCCATAGTTACCGCGATGCTCGGCGAAAGTACAACTGTCGAAATTTTTAAACCTATTAAAGCTGAGGAAACACGGACAAACGTTGATATCGCATACACAAAGGTAACCGAAACGTCTGACAGACATACAAAGTATTCTCCTACAACTGAAGGACAAACAGCCAAGGTAAGCTATAAGTTCACCGGTGCCAGTGAAAATAACGAGATTTACTGCTTCTTTCCGTCGGATTATCCGCGTAAAGCGTCTCTGTATCTCGAAGGTTCAAAGCTTGGCTCATATTTTGACGGAGAGACTTTCCGTATTACCGAACTCGGCGTATTTCCGACAGACAAGGAAGTTTCAGTCGAGCTTCAGCTTGAAGAAAGCAATATGTATATTCTTGACGGAGCTGACTGCTTCTATTACCTCGATTCAGAACTGTTCAAAACTGTTATGGAAAGACTCGGCGAAAGCCAGCTCAATATAACTTCATTCTATGATACAAAGATCTCCGGAACAGTTAATGTAAACGAGGGAGATACTCTTATGTTCACCTCTATTCCTTATGATGAAGGCTGGAAAGTAAAAGTTGACGGAAAATCGGTCGAAACCAAAGAAGTTCTCGATTCACTTATGGCGTTTAACGTAACACCCGGACAGCATACGGTAGAGCTGAAATACAGACCTAACTGCTATACCTACGGCGTTATAATTTCAATCGCAGGACTTATAACCTTTGCCGCAGCTATAATTATCGAGCGCCCGGAAAGTATTTCCCGTCTTATGCCTAAAAAGCGCAGGAAAAATAAAGTACCCGCACTTTCGGAAAGTAAGTAAATATATTTAAATAAAATACAGCGCGTCCGCAGATCTGTTTTCCGGATTTACGGACGCGCTGTTTATAATTTTATATGCTGTATTTTTGTGAATAATCATAATTATTTCAACTTAAAAAAATATTTTTTGTTTTTTATTGATATAAATGTAGTTTTTATATTATAATGATCGTAACAAAATAGATAATAGCTTTACAAATTATAATTTCCATAGCTGTTATTTACAGCATAATTTATATATGAAAGCGGTGATACCTTTGTTTTACTTAATGTTTAGGTAAAATCCCTGTTAATACTAGAAGTATGACTGAAATTATTATGTTTAAACGAAAGGACATTCTTATGAAAAAGACTTTATCTATAGTTATGACTTTGAGCCTGCTTCTTTCAACCACTTTGTTTACCACCGCTACAGAAACGGAAATGTTACCGGAAGATAGCATCTCAATTATTGAAAATAACATCGACGTACCGAAGTTTACCGAGTCATTTAAGGAATCGGTAAATTACACTAACGATTTCAACGTTAATAATACAAATTCGGTATCCGGCACAAACGGCAACGAAAATTCTGATGACGAAGATTATGTATCTGTTTTTATCCGCTTTGATTATCCGAGTCTTGACCTTTCAGCATTGCGAGAACTTGACGTATCTGAAAGACGCAAAGCGGTTAAAGACTATTACTATACAAAAAATACTGAGCTTATAGCTGAGCTTGGACTCATAAACTGTACCGCTTCGTATTTCGCACCTTATGCAGAAATTTCATATGACTCTCTGGCTGAATATTATCCCGATAGAAATTTTTATGTTTCTACAACAGAGGATGATAGCATCAGTCATATTGATGTTGATGTTATAGAAATTTCACCTGATACGGCAACAGTTGCAACTTCATCTCCGTTATATCAGTTCAGTCAGGCTTTAATTGACGTAGGCGTAACCAATAACGAATATGACGGAACAGGAATAAAAATCGGTGTATACGATGACGGAATTCCAGATGCCAATCTATTTCCGACAAACAAATATCATCTTGATGAGGAACTATATCAAGATGTTGAACCAAGCACACACTGTGGTTTTGTTGCATCAATTGCCGGCGGAAAATATGGAATTGCCAAAAATGCTGACTTTTATTTCTTTCCATATACGAAAGGAATTGTAAATGGTTTTAATTATTTAATAGGCGAATGTGACGTTGATGTAATAAATATGTCTGTTTCTAACAGCGCAAGAAGATATTCATATGCTTCAGCATTTATAGATTATCAGATTAATATAACTGGGTGTATCATCGTTACAAGCGCAGGAAATATTAAACCGGGAAATGAATCATCAATTAATATTGGTGCATATGCTTTAGCTGTAAATACAATAGCTGTAGGCGGATCTGATGCAAATTTTAACCTTTATTCTGGATCTACACGAATTTCATTAATGGAGAATATTTTAAAACCCGATTTAGTAGCTCCCGGAGCAAACATTGCAAATTCAGGTGGAAAAACAGATAATAAAGGCGTATACGGCACGAGTGGATCGGCTCCTTTTGTTACCGGAATTATAGCAAAACTTATGCATGAATTTCCGAATTTAAAAGCTAATCCGGCTTTGGTAAGAGCTGTTTTAATGGCAGGCTGCACACATCTTTCCGGACAAACAGATAATATAGATGAATTTGCCGGAGCAGGATTAGTAAATTACGAAAATTCCCGTTCTATAATGAGCAAGAACAATTTTTCAAGCGGAATGTCATACGGAAGTGATCCAGCAAATACTGTAATATTTGAAAGTTGGTTTGACTATCCTCTTCTTTCAACGATGAACATAATGATAACAAGAGATATTCCCGGAAGTAATGTTACTCCGTCGGGAACTGAAAAAGATATTAAATTTCAAAAATATAGAATAAGAATTATAAATTATGATGTGCCAGGTATATTCGAACAGGAAATCGTCTTTGATTCAAATGTTGCAAATATGCAATTATTAAAAAATGTACAATACCGTTCTTATCGCTGCCGAATTCAAGTTATAAAACGCGGTTCTGTTCCAGGAGACCTTTATGAAAATGTTCTCGGAGAGGACGGAAGTGAAACAATATCTGTAGCATTTACCGGAGCTAATCACGTTCATAAATATACGGCTAATTATTTGCCGCTTGATACATTGCGTCACATTTCTTGCTGTAGCTGCGGACAGACATTGCAGGAAACACATGTTTTTAATGATAGCGGTGATTGCACTAAGTGCGGATATCATCAATAAATTAAGAAAGAGAGTGTATTAGATGAAAAAGCTCAAAACTCTGCTCGGTATTGTTCTGCCAACTGCTGTATGTGCAGGAGCGGTATTTGCATTTTCTGCGGTTGCGGCGAACAAATATGATGTTACAGGCGACGGAAAAGTAAATAGCCACGATCTTGTAAACATGATGAAATATCTTTCCGGAGCAATAGACTACGATCCGGATACAACTGATTCCGATAAAATTACCGATATACCGGAAGTACCTGATAACCCTAAGGAAACAGACACGTCGGAAGTATCTAATAATCCCCAGGATACAAACACACCGGAAATGCCGGACACTCCTAAAGATACCGATACGTCATCGACCGAACCTGATGTTCCTGCTCCACCTATAGTGGAGATCGTCGGACCGGAAGATTTCCCCGGCGAAGACCTGCCGTTTGACGTTGTAGCAGTTGCGCTCGGATTTGACGGAGACACAGACAGTACGCTTGTATTTGACAACGCTGCAAAGGCAGCTGCATATCTCAAAGACAGAGAGCTTAACAGGGACCGTCCGGAAGCGGCACAGGAGCTTCTGAGACTTGTTTCCGAGATCGACACTTCGGAAAAACGCATAATCGTTCTCAATCTTGCAAATATTTCGATGACCGATTATTTCAGCAGCTTCAGACAGCTTGAAAAGCTTTCGCTAAGTGGCAGCAAGCTCGGTATGCTGTATGTAAATAATGATTATCCGGATATTCAAAAGGACTGCGTCGAAGCCTGCATTACGACCGTAGTTACGGTCAACCGTTCGGACTGCACGTTGCTGTCTGAAAGACCGGACGTTGAGCGTTATATTTACAGTCCTTATATGACCGAAAAAGCGCCATCTATAGTGGAAATAGCTTCGCCGGAAGCATTTCCCGGTGAAGGTCTGCAGTTTGATACGGTAGCCACAGCACTCGGATATGACCTTGGTATCGACAGCACGCTTGTATTCGACAACAGTGCAAAGGCAGCAGAATATTTGAACAGAAGAAATTTTGAATTTGACAATTTGGAAGACATAAAACAGATGCTGAAACTTGTGTCAGAAATTGATACTTCGGAAAAGCGTATAATCGTTTTCAACCTTGAATATGTAAAAAGGGCTGATTATTACGAAAGTTACAGACAACTCACGAAGCTTTCACTGAACGATAGCAAGCTTGGTATGCTGTATGCGAATAATGATATTCCTGAATCCGAAAAAGAGAGCATGGCTGCATACTGTATTACGACTGTAGTCACGGTTGACCGCACAGCTGCGGAATCGCTGTCTGCAAAACCGGACGTTGAGCGTTATATTTACAAAACCGTGAAATAAATTATTTATACCAAAAACAAATTTCTTATGAAAATATCCCGCGCTTTTTTGCACGGGATATTTGTACTATCGATATAGTAATATATAAAAAATGACTGTCATAATTCGGCAGTCATTTTTATGTTTTTCAGATTATTTACGCCTTCATTGCCTCTTCAACTGCAACCGCAACAGCAACTGTAGCACCGACCATCGGATTGTTACCCATACCGATAAGACCCATCATTTCAACATGTGCCGGAACGGAGGAAGAACCTGCGAACTGAGCGTCGGAATGCATGCGCCCCATAGTATCAGTCATACCGTAGGAAGAAGGTCCTGCAGCCATGTTATCAGGATGCAGAGTACGTCCTGTACCGCCGCCGGATGCAACAGAGAAGTACTTAACTCCGTTCTCGACGCACCACTTCTTGTATGTACCTGCAACAGGATGTTGGAAGCGAGTCGGGTTTGTAGAGTTACCTGTAATAGAAACACCTACATTTTCGAGCTTCATGATCGCAACGCCTTCGGGAACGTTATCAGCGCCGTAGCACTTTACGTCAGCACGGGGGCCGTTAGAATAAGCTGTCTCGGAAACTACCTTTACAGTCTCACTGTAGGGATCAAACTCAGTCTTTACATATGTAAAACCGTTGATTCTCGAGATTATCATAGCCGCATCCTTGCCGAGACCGTTAAGAATAACACGAAGAGGCTTTACACGAACCTTGTTTGCATTGAGCGCGATCTTAATAGCGCCCTCCGCAGCTGCAAAAGACTCATGTCCTGCCAGGAAACAGAAACACTCTGTCTCCTCGGAAAGAAGCATCTTACCGAGATTGCCGTGTCCGAGACCGACGCTGCGGTTCTCTGCAACAGATCCGGGAATACAGAAAGACTGAAGTCCCTCTCCGATAGCAGCAGCCGCGTCAGCCGCCTTTTTGCAGCCCTTCTTAATTGCGATAGCTGCGCCTACAGTGTATGCCCATATTGCATTTTCAAAGCAGATAGGCTGTGTGCTGCGAACGATCTGATCGCAGTCGATTCCTTTTGCAAGGGTGATCTCCTTACATTCGTCGATAGAGGAGATTCCGTATTCTTTAAGAACGCTGAGGATCTTCGCCTCGCGTCTTTCGTAACCTTCAAACTTTGCCATGTTTCGCAATCCTCCTCTTATTCCTTACGCGGGTCAATATACTTGACTGCTTCGGAGAAGCGTCCGTATGTACCCTTAGACTTCTCATATGCCTCGTTCGGCTCCATGCCCTTCTTAATGAAGTCTGTCATTTTGCCGAGAGAAACGAACTCATAGCCGATGACCTGATCGTCCTTATCGAGAGCCATTCTTGTGCAGTAGCCTTCTGTCATCTCAAGGTAACGGACGCCCTTAGCCTTTGTACCGTACATTGTTCCGACCATGCTTCTCTGACCTTTTCCGAGATCCTCCATGCCGGCGCCGATAACAAGACCGCCCTCAGAGAAAGCAGACTGTGTACGTCCGTAAACTATCTGGAGAAAGAGTTCGCGCATTGCTGTATTGATAGCATCGCAGACAAGGTCTGTGATGCTATCAATACAGCAATGCGCGAACTCTTTCTCCA
>CALGZV010000146.1 GCA_937934385.1 uncultured Clostridia bacterium
ATCTGCAGATAGGAATACGTGATGAAGCAAAGCTTATGGGCGGTTTGGGAATATGCGGAAGGCCGTTCTGCTGTCATGCTTTTCTTCCGGATTTTGTTCAGGTATCAATAAAGATGGCAAAGGAACAGAATCTGTCGCTCAATTCATCAAAAATATCGGGTTCATGCGGCAGGCTTATGTGCTGCCTGCGCTATGAATATGATGTATACAGCGAGGAAATCAAAAAGACTCCGAAGATCGATTCTGTTGTTCACACAGAAGATGGCGACGGTATTGTAAAGGAGACTATGCCGCTTGCCGGAAATGTAAAGGTGGAAATTCACAGCGGTAACGATGTTACAGTTAAAGTGTTTCCGCGTGACGAGGTTACTGTTATAAAAGGGAAGACAGCTAAAGAATTTCTTGCTGAAAAGTTTGCCGAGAAAGAAGCGCATGAGAAAAACGATAAAGTATTGTCCGGAGACAAAAGAAAATCTGTAAGGAATGCGGTGTCGGGTGTATCTGCCGAGAAAGCTGCTGACCGTGAGGAAAAATCGGATAAACAGGAGAAAAACCAGCGCCGTGAGAAGTCTCTCAGAACACCGCGCACGCAAACTCTGGAACAGCGAAACGAAAACGAAAATGCTTTCGATCCGGATACAGAAGCTGCAGGCGGTGATAACAACACAACGGTTGAGAGCAGACGGGAAAAAGGTCAGCGGTCCGGGAAGAACAGGCGCGGTAATCGCGGTGGGAAGAATAGGCGTGTCAGATCTGACGGAGCAGAAAAGAATTTTGAAAATCAGAATGGAAGAGAAAAGCGTCTCGGTGAAAGCGAGAAAAGTGAGAATTCTTCCAAACGCGAAACAAGCGGTAATTCAGATAAATAATGCAACATGACACGGATGACTGTAATTGAATAATATTTAAAGAGGTAATTTTGTGAACGCATATATAAATCTGACGGCAGAGAACATATCGGACGAGCATATTTGCTGTGCTATAGGAGATCCCAAACACAACAGCGGTGTGATCATGAAAAAGCAGTGGCTTTCCGAAAGAATTGCGCAGGGACATGTATTCAGAAAACTTGACGCAAGAGGAAAAATATTCATAGAGTATGCACCGCTTGAATCAGCATGGGTTCCGGTGGGCGGAGCAGGGTATATGTATATATATTGTCTCTGGGTTGCCGGAAGCTTTAAAGGAAAAGGATATGCGTCAGAGCTGCTTGAATATGCGATCAACGATTCAAAAGATAAGGGGAAAAGCGGGATATGTACTCTTTCATCAAAAAAGAAAAAGCCGTTTTTGTTGGAAAAGAGCTTTTTTACTCATTACGGATTTTCAGTTGCAGATTCAGTCGGAGAATATGAATTGCTGTCGTTTTCGTGGTACGGCACGCAGCCGCATTTCAATGACTGTGTAAGATCTATGGAAATTGATACGAATATTTTTACCGTTTATTACAGTCCGGAATGTCCGTACGTTCTTAACAGTATAAAGGAACTTGAAGAATATGCTTCTGATAGCGGAATTCCGTTTAATGCAGTAAAGATCGATTCGCTTGAAAAAGCTAAATCTGTCCCATGCGTTTTTAATAATTGGGCGAATTTTAAAAACGGAAAGTTTATTTCAAATACCATACTTAATAAAAATAGTTTTGAGAAATTATTGAACAAATAGATCGGGTGTTGTTGCTCCTTTATTTAAATTATCAACGCTTCGAATTTTGTGCTGAAATTTTATAACAAAGCACAGAGCCTGTCAGTTCTCTGATATGAGATTGACAGGCTCTGTAATTATGTTAATTCTACTTCAAAAAGTTCGCAGCTGATTCCGATGTAAGCAGCGGAATAACGTATACTATGATTTACGCAAAGAAGCTCTTTGCG
>CALGZV010000147.1 GCA_937934385.1 uncultured Clostridia bacterium
AAATATGCATCCGGATTTTCAAGAAGCGGAACGAAAGATTCGTTCGTGAGAGGAAATGTATTTCCGCTTTCATCTGTAACATCGGGAAAACGAAGCTCGGCATTGCGGAAGATACTTCCGATGCTGTCCGGACTGTCTGCCATTTCTCCGGCGGACGCAAGAATATGCTCACATTCATCCGAGAGGATATGCGCCGCTTTACGGCGTATGCTGTAGATGCTTCTGCGGTATATTTCGAGTTTCGGCTCGCTTCTGTAAAATTCATTCAGACTTTCTTCGGGAATTGCCGTGATCTCGGGCGCGGCGAAGGAAGCGGCACTGCTTATTTCGACATAGATGCTCATCGCTTTGCTTCGCATATTCTGATAGAAGCTGTTGCCTGTATCCTCATCGCTTTTACAGCTTGCATATCCGATAAGTTTGCCGAGATTTACATCTATGATATCCTCGAGCTTGAAAAAATCGAGCAATGTTTTTCCGTTTTCGCCGAGTTTTCCTTTATATTCGGATATCCTTGCAGGCATATTTTTAAGTTCGTCATATGCTTCGTTCCATTTATCGTCGTTTTCAAATATATCCGAGAGATTCCAGGTAAGATGTTCCGGGACTTCCGATCGGTTGTTTATCACGCGATTACCCATAAGTCTGTATATTCCTTTCACGGTAATTTATTCTTATAGAAGTATACCACAATTTTAGGTAACTATCAATATATCGCCATTAAAATTTGATTGTATTGTGAAATAGATAGTGTTTGATTGCAAATATATTTCTTGCACATCGGCCAATATTGGAGTCGAAGGATATTACATTAGTAAATGTAGATTGATAAAGGAATTTATATGCTAAAAAAGTACCAAATTTATTTGGTACTTTTTATGTTTTTAGAAATTAGAAATTTATCTCAGTGCATCCTTCATCGATTTTACATATTCTCTGATATGCTCAGGAGCTTCTTTGCCGTATTTCTCAAGCAGTTTTACAATAGCTGATCCGACAATAGCACCGTCGGCGATGTCCGCCATTTTTCGTGCCTGCTCGGGTGTAGAAATTCCGAATCCGATCGCACAGGGAATGCTTGTGTTCTGTCTTATTACGCTTACGATGTTGGAAAGATCGGTCTTTATCTCGCTTCTTGTTCCTGTAACTCCGAGACTTGATACTATGTAAAGGAATCCGTCTGCTTCTTTTGCGATCATGGCAACTCTGTTTTCCGAGGTTGGTGCAATCAGAGATATAAGATCGACGCCGAAACGCCGGCATGTCGGAAGAAATTCATCCTTTTCTTCGAACGGCAGATCGGGAAGTATGATACCGTCAATACCTATGTTGCTGCATGAAGATATGAAGCGCTCGGTACCGTATGAGAAGACGACATTGGCATATGTCATGAATACTATCGGAATCTTTATATCGCGGCGAAGCTCTGCGACAAACTCAAAAATCTTGTCTGTTGTTATACCGTTTTTGAGTGCCCTAAGATTTGCTCCCTGGATTACAGGGCCTTCGGCTGTCGGATCGGAGAAGGGAATGCCAAGCTCGATAAGATCAGCGCCGCCCTGCATGGCGGCTCTTACTGCGGCTGCTGTTGTTTCAAGATCGGGATCTCCGCATGTTATAAAAGCGATAAATGCTTTTCCGTTTTCAAAGGCCGTTGATATTTTACTCATGGATATCCTCCCCTCTGTAGCGCGCTATAGCTGCACAGTCTTTGTCTCCTCTTCCGGAAACGGTTACTACGATTATTTTGTCTTTATCCATTGTCGGTGCGAGTTTTCTTGCATAAGCTATCGCATGGGACGATTCGATAGCCGGGATGATTCCTTCGGTTTTAGCAAGGTATTCAAACGCACAGACTGCTTCCTCGTCGGTTATCGGAACATATTCGGCTCTTCCGATATCATGCAGATACGCATGCTCAGGTCCGACGCCTGGATAATCGAGGCCTGCTGATATTGAGTATACCGGGGCGATTTGACCGTATTCATCCTGGCAGAAATAAGATTTCATTCCGTGGAAAATGCCGAGTTTGCCGGTATTTACCGTAGCGGCTGTTTCAAATGTATCTATACCTCTTCCGGCTGCTTCGCATCCGATAAGTCTGACGCTTTTATCCTCAATGAAGTTATAGAAGCTTCCTATAGCGTTTGAACCGCCTCCGACGCATGCAATTACTGCATCGGGAAGTCTGCCCTCTTTTTCGAGCATTTGCTGCTTTATTTCCTTGGATATTACCGCCTGAAAGTCGCGCACTATTGTGGGGAACGGATGAGGTCCCATTACAGATCCCAGACAGTAATGGGTATCGTCGATTCTTGAGGTCCATTCACGCATTGCTTCGGATACAGCATCCTTGAGTGTTGCAGTGCCTGATGTTACCGGTATTACCTCTGCTCCGAGCAGACGCATGCGGTATACATTGAGGGCCTGCCTGACAGTATCCTCCTTGCCCATGAATACGACACATTCCATGCCCATAAGCGCAGCAGCGGTAGCTGTTGCAACACCGTGTTGGCCTGCTCCTGTTTCAGCTATAAGGCGTGTCTTTCCCATTTTTTTGGCAAGAAGTGCCTGACCGAGCACATTGTTTATTTTGTGTGCGCCGGTATGATTCAGATCCTCACGTTTAAGGTATATCTTTGCGCCTCCCAGATCTTTTGTCATTTTTTCGGCATAGTAAAGTCTCGACGGACGTCCGGCATATTCGTTTAGAAGCTCGGAAAGTTCACGGCAGAATTCCGGATCGTCCTTGAGACGGTTATATTCGTTTTCCAGTTCGATGACCGCATTCATAAGTGTTTCGGGGATATACTGCCCCCCATGAACACCGAAGCGTCCTTTTTTATTTGACATTTCTTTAAATTACCTTTCTTATATCACTGCACAGAAGCTGATCTGTCCGGTAAGTGGATATTGATTATACAATTATTATATAGATGAGCCGGATCTGACGGAGCGAACAAAAGCTGCCATTTTGTCAATGTCTTTGTGACCGTCTGTTTCAATTCCGGAGCTTACATCAACTGCAAACGGGTGAAGTGTTTCGATTGCTTTTTGTACATTTTTCGGATCAAGTCCTCCTGCGAGAAAATACGTACGTTTGACCGAGTGTATAAGCTCCCAGTTGAATACTTTTCCTGTTCCTCCGCTTCCGGAGTCAAGCAGTATATGATCAGCGGAACTGCATTCCGCTCTCTTTACATCTTCGGAAGATGATATTCTGAATGCATGTATGATCGGTTTATCAGTAAGCGACCGCAGGTGTGAAATATATTCACGGTCTTCATGACCGTGCAGTTGAACCATACCGATTATTCCGTCTGAAATAAGTCCGGCAATGATATCAGGTGATTCATCTACAAATACTCCGACCGTGCATACAGACGGATCTATCAGAGCGCGAAGTGCTTTTGCTTTTTCCGGCGATACATATCTGCGGCTTTTACGGAAAAAAACAAAGCCTGCATATTCGGGTTTCAGCCTGTCTGTCGCAGAAGCGTCGCGCTCGCTCATGATACCGCAAAGCTTTATACGTGTCATAGCATACTCTTAAGCTCGGCGAGCTTTGCTTTTTTGTCATCGGCACGCATGAGTGCTTCTCCGACAAGAACAGCATCTGCACCGAGATTGCTTATCTGTTTTATATCATTTGCGGTTTTAACGCCGCTTTCAGATACAAAAAGAATGTCTGACGGCACAAGCTCTCTGAGCCTGCGGCTGTTTTCGGTGTCGACGGTGAAATCCTTAAGATTGCGATTATTTACTCCTATTATACGCGCTCCGGCGGATATTGCCGTTTTTACTTCATTTTCATTGTGTGTTTCTACAAGCGCCGATAGCCCGAGCGTATCGCATATTTCTATATACTTACGGATTTTTTCTTCGGGAAGTATTGAGCAAATCAGCAAAACTGCCGATGCTCCGAGAAGCTTTGCTTCGTATATCATATACTCATCTACGGTGAAATCCTTGCGAAGACACGGTATACTTACCTCTGACGCTATTTCTGACAGATATTTATCGCTTCCGAGAAACCACTTAGGCTCGGTGAGAACAGATATGCAGTCAGCGCCTGCTGCCTCGTAGTCTGTTGCAATTTTGAGATATGGAAAATCAGGAGCTATCAGTCCTTTTGAGGGCGATGCTTTTTTACATTCGCAGATAAAAGACATGCCGCTCTTTCCGAGCGCTTTTTCAAATTCGAAATTGTTTTTCGGAAGTGATAACGCACGCTCTTTTATTTCGCCTTCGGAAATGTGTTGTTTTGCAAGCTCTGTCCGTTGCCGTGCATGATCCGCAAGCTTGTCGAGTATGGTCATAAATTCTCCTCCGGACGGTTGCTTACTTCGATGAAAGAATTCAGCGTTTCGGTCGCCTTGCCTGAATCTATGATCTGTGCGGCAAGCGCTATTCCGTCAGATATGGATTCCGCTTTTCCGCCGATATACAGCGCAGCGCCTGCATTTATGAGTACTGCGTTTCTTTTGTGGCCTTTTTCTCCGCGAAGAATAGCTCTGGTTATCTCAGCATTTTCCTCGGGTGTTCCTCCGAGAAGATCTTCTTTTGTACAGCGCTCGAAGCCGAATTCTTCGGGGGTTATTGTATAGGATTTGAACCAGCCGTCTTTAAATTCGCAGACGGAGGTCGGCGCGCTCATAGATATCTCGTCGAGCTTATCCTGACCGTATACGACCATTCCGCGGCGGACGCCGAGATTTATGAGTACCTGTGCAAGCGGCTCTGCAAGATATTCGTCATATACTCCGAGAAGTTGCATTTTTGGACTTCCGGGATTGGTTAGCGGGCCGAGAATATTGAAGACCGTACGGAATCCAAGCTCCTTACGGATCGGTCCGACATATTTCATCGAAGTGTGATATTTCTGCGCGAAGAAGAAGCACATTCCTACTTCTTTCAAAAGCTGCTTGCAGCGATCGGGACTTTGATTTATATTTACTCCGAGAGCTTCAAGACAGTCTGCGGTTCCGCATTTGGACGATGCAGCGCGGTTGCCGTGTTTTGCAACCTTCATTCCGCCTGCTGCACATACAAGCGCGGAGGTCGTTGAGATATTAAAGCTATGCGCATTGTCTCCTCCGGTTCCGACGATTTCGAAGATATCCATTCCGGTGTCGACCTTTGTCGCATGATCGCGCATTGCTGCTGCACATCCGGCAATCTCATCGGTGGTTTCTGCTTTTGCACTTTTGGTTGACAGAGCGGCGAGAAATGCGGCGTTCTGAGTCGGTGTTGTTTCTCCGCTCATGATTTCGTTCATTACCGAGTAAGCTTCATCATATGAAAGATCATGTTTGTTTACTATCTTTACGATTGCTTCTTTAATCATTACCTTATCTCCTTTATGAAGTTTTCGAGCATTTTCTTTCCGTCCGGAGTCATGATGGATTCGGGATGAAACTGAACGCCGAAAATCGGATAATCTTTATGCTGCACTGCCATTATTTCACCGTCGGCAGTGACAGCCGTTACTTTCAGTGCGTCCGGCATTGTATCTGCATCGGCGGTAAGGGAAT
>CALGZV010000148.1 GCA_937934385.1 uncultured Clostridia bacterium
CGAAGATCTGAATTCTTTCTCTTGTACCCTCTTTGATCTTGTCGTGTACCTTAACAGTATCACCTACATTGATCTCAGGCACTTCTTTTTTGAGCTGCTCGCTTACAAAAGCCTGTAACTTATCCATTTTGGCTTCCTCCTTAATATAACGGACATTCGTGCGGAGCTTCACAGAGGACTGTCCGTGCTGTGATACACGCATAGTGCAACATTTCAAATTATATCACATCATATCTTATTTTGCAATAGCAAATCGGAAAAAATTTTTTTATTGCATTTTTATGCAGGATTTTTGCCTTTTAAATCATAAAATCAAGTAACATTATCTTTAATTTCCGTGAAATATTCCCAATCAGATATATTATACGTATTGACATTTATTATAAAATGATGTAAAATAAAATGAAATAGGCCAATGCGCAAGCCGGCGCATGTCAAAAGCGCGGTATCATAAACCGCTTAAAATATTAAGGAGGACTCTTTCAACATGGAACAAGAAAGAATCAAGGAACTCAAAAAGATCTCCGCCGATATTAAACTCGGCGCGCTTGAAGCTGTTTTCAGCGCAAGCTCCGGACATCCGGGCGGATCGCTGTCTATTTCCGATATACTTGCATATTTATACTTTGAAGAAATGAACGTAGATCCCAAAAATCCAAAATGGGACGACCGCGACCGTCTTGTTCTTTCTAAAGGACACACAGCTCCCGCGCTCTATGCAGCGCTTGCGGAAAAAGGATATTTTCCCCGCGAGGATCTCAGGACCTTCCGTCAGGCAGACAGCTATCTCCAGGGACATCCGGACATGAAGGGCGTTCCCGGTGTTGACATGTCAACAGGATCTCTCGGACTTGGTTTTTCAGCGGCATGCGGAATCGCATTATCCGCAAAAGTATCCGGCAAAGCATACCGCGTATGGTCGATACTGGGAGACGGAGAAGCAGAAGAGGGACAGGTTTGGGAGGCAGCTATGTTTGCCGCTCACAAAAAGCTCGACAATCTCTGCATTTTCGTAGATTTCAACGGACTTCAGATCGACGGTCCCATTTCGGAAGTAAATGATCCCGCTCCGTTCGATACGAAATTCGAGTCATTCGGCTGGAATGTTATAACTATCGACGGCCATGACATCGAGCAGATCGATTCCGCAGTAAAAGCAGCAAAAGCATGCAGCGGAAAGCCCACCGCAATTATCTGCAAGACCGTCAAGGGCAAGGGCGTTTCTTTCATGGAAAACAACGTTAAGTGGCACGGCTCAGCTCCGAACAAAGAGCAGTATGAGCAGGCAGTAGCTGAAATCAAAGCTGCTGTAGCCGCTCTTTAAAATAAAACAGAAATTCGGAGGAAATTGAAATGGCAGCAATTGGTGAAAAAATAGCCACCCGTGAAGCATACGGCAATGCACTTGCCGAGTTTGGTGCAAAATATAAAGATATAATAGTTTTCGATGCCGACCTTGCCGAGGCAACAAAAACTCTCAAGTTCAAAAAAGCATTCCCGGACCGTTTCTTTGACTGCGGTATCGCAGAAGGAAACATGGTCGCTGTAGCAGCCGGAGTTGCAACAACCGGAAAGATACCGTTTTGCAGCTCTTTTGCAATGTTTACCGCAGGACGTGCTTTTGAGCAGGTTCGTAACTCTGTTGGATATCCGAAACTGAATGTTAAGATTGGTGCTACCCACGGCGGAATTTCCGTTGGTGAGGATGGTGCTACACACCAGTGTTGCGAGGATTTTGCACTTATGCGCACAATTCCGGGAATGGTTGTTGCATGCCCGTCTGATGATATTGAAGCAAAAGCAATGGTAGAG
>CALGZV010000149.1 GCA_937934385.1 uncultured Clostridia bacterium
CGGATACAAAGCTCGCGGCGGCATTTTCGGCTTTCCTCTCCTCCGGAAAGACCGTCCGAAAAAAACTGTGCTTTAGTAATCACTATCCTTTTTTCCGGCCGGTCTCCGGGAGCAGGATCGTTCATAAATACGGTAAATATATTTCTCAGTGTATCTGAAGCTATACCTTCAACACCGAGTATCCCCTCTTTTGAAGGCTCGGACTTGCGCCGTTCCTTTCCCTCTACCCGGGGAGAATAAAGATTATATACCTTACGCGAGCTTCCAAGTGCAGTCCGCAAATAGCTTCGTATCAGCAGACCTGCTCCGTCACTGTCGGTAAAAATAACTACTCCGCCGCAGCTGTCGCAGAGTTTCCGCAGATATCCGAGTTTCCGTTTATCACGGAACAGTGCAAAGCCGTCGGTAGTTATAATCGGAGCATCAATAACACCTGACAGCCTTATTTTATCATATTTTCCCTCAACAATTACAGGAAATGGAATATGAAGAAGTTTTTCGGTCATAATAAAAGTACGGAGTTTCCTTTCAGATTGTATCTCTTTTTTCTGTTTTGTATTATATAAGTGCAATAAGGCGCTCGATCGCTGTATACGGATCCTGTGAAAAAGACTTTATCAGAGTATCCGTTTCTCCGCAAAGTTCAACTGCCCTGCATATTTTTTCTCTGGAAATACGGCGTCCCGCCTCGATGTACTTTCCGACACGGAATTCATGCATACCGAGCGCCGATGCGATCGCAGAACGCGCTTCACCGGCATCTGAAAGTCCGAGTACAGTCTGAAGCTCGCAGAATACAGAAGATATCTGCGACAAAATAATTTCCGGACGAACCTTTTTATTCTTCATTTCATAATATGACGAAAGGAGTGATTCCCGTTTTCCGTCAAGAATTGCATTAGATACCGCAAACGGCTTAGGCTCCGCAGATGCAACACTGCCTGCTTCGGATATATCAGAATCCAAAAGCTCTCTGCGTCCCTGTGAGAGAACATATGCGCTGAGCTTATCCGTCTCGGAAGCTATAAGCCACATTGAGCCGCCGCAGTTCTCAATTATCTGATGGCACTGAGTCGTCTGCGCGGTCACTCCGGATACGGAAAAATGCTTTTTGGTCCATGCCGCAAGCTTTGCCGGCGGTTGTGTATCAAAAAAGGCAACCGACAAATGGCGCGCAAGCTTTTTTAAAACAGCCGACGGGCGTTTCGGAAGCTGACCTGCATCAATTTCTTCTTCACTTGCCTCAAAAATCACTGCAAGCGCATCGTTATCCGAAAATCCTTCCGCAGTTTCACAAAAACGGTCAAGCCCGTCAGCCGTCATCCTGCCGAAATTTACTCCCCGGACATGAACAAGCCGCCGGTCGCAGAACATAGGCAGAGACTCTGCCGCAGATAAAAGCTCGTTGTAATTTATATTTCCGCCTTTGCGGTCCTCGGAATCCTCTCTGAAATCTATATGCGAAACAGCAAATGCTTCTACAGTCGGATCACCGCCGGATACAGCGTCACACGCCGATTTTATATATGAACGTATCAGGTAATCCTCCGGTCCGCAAAAAATAAAGCATCCGGATATACCTTTTTTGATCCGCGACATTACGTCTGCAGGGCGCAAAAACTCGGGCTCATTTTCCGTCTTCTGCATTACGGCTCAATCCTCCCTTCGCAGCGGGCAATGCCGCTTCTGTAAAACAGCGCGGGAATAGCAAGCACCCGCGCCGTAGTTTATCAGTAAATAAAATTACATGTCAAAAGCTGTTCAGTCAAGTATTTCGCAAACTCTTCCCCCGAGAAGAATATTTCCGTCAGCATCATAAACGGCAGCAGGCATTCCGATTTCAACTTTTCGTCCTGACTCAAAGAAGATTATGTCTGCAGCGTCCTCAGAGCCTACAACCTGATGAGTATATACATGGCTTTCGAAAAGCTCTGCACATGTTCCGAGCTTTACAAGAGAGCGGCACAGATATGTCGAATATCCCTTCGTATGATCGGGACCGTAAGCCGCCTGAAATACAAGTTTGTTTATGCGGATCGAATTTGCCGCAGTTCCTCTTTCCTCCGTACAGACAGAGCTTCTTTCTGTAAGCATGAAACCGCGGTCAGAAGCATATTTGTCCACCTCACCGTGAGTCATACCGCATAAAGGAAAAACAAGCATACCTGCATCATCGCGTGAAAGCATGCACAGCATATAGCTTTGATCCGTGTCTGCGTTTGCAGAGCGTTTTATGAAATATGTAGTTTTTTTATCGTCATCATTATCATTCTCTATCTTACCTGCTTCGCAGTAATATCCTGTTGCAACAGCGTCAAACCCGTTCTCCCTTGCATATGCGCAAAGAGCCGAAACAATTTCCGCAGCTCCGGTTTCTTCGCCGCGCACACAGACAAAAGGAACCTGTTCTTTTTCCGCCGCGGCAGCCGCTGACGATATATCCGCTCCCTCCGGTGCTATCACAACTCCGGTCACCTCATGTCCTTGTTCACAAAGCATAGATGCAGCTGCAAAACTGTCCGTTTTTCCGTTTATTCCGACAATTATTTTCATATTTTACCATTCCTTTGATGTTATTTCATCATTTAAATCGTTATATTCTTTATTGCATTTTTTCCGGCAATCAATAAGCCATAATTATTGCCCTTACTGATACAAGATCAAGTATCAGTCCACCACATAGGAGTCAGCTCGCCGAGCATAACTGTTTTTCCGGTATCATAGTCTATCATGATCTCAATTTCTTTATACCCGTCGGGCATGAGCTGAACCATAAGCTCGCGGCAGGCTCCGCACGGCGGACCTGACTTCCCGTCAGGCATAATAGCCAAAACCCTTTCGATGTCATGCTCTCCGCAGGTTATCATATTAAAAACAGCATTACGTTCCGCACATATACCAAGCGTAGAACATGTATCTACACAGACTCCTGTATA
>CALGZV010000150.1 GCA_937934385.1 uncultured Clostridia bacterium
ACCGGTTTGAAGCCCGGCAACGGTGTAAAGATAAAGCGCCCCACAACCGACAAAGCGACCATTGCAGCTATCAGGACAAGTCTTTTAGTGCTTGTCTCCTTTTTTTCAAAGCGAAGAAAGAAAGGAACACACGACAAAACAGTCACACAAAGCGATATCCACGCATACTGCTTTTCCTCAAACAACAAAGCACCGCATAGAATAACTGTCGGAACCAGTAAGCACAAAATAACATAAGAAAGACACTTTTTCACTGTATTCATAATTTTTTTCTCCGCTCTGCAAGACAGTATTCTGTTACTTGATCGCAGGTAACAGCAGACTTCCAGAGTCCGCGTGCCATTCGGTTTGCTGCCGTAGTATAAAAATTGTTCTCACCGAAAAATTTCTCAGGTCTGTCGGCGGATAAAATTTCACCATCAAAAAACAGCGCACACCGATCGGCATTTTCCGCCGCAAATTCGACATCATGCGTAACCATAAGGATAGTAATACCGTCGCACCGAAGCTCCGAAAGTAAGTTCTTCAGCGTGTGCTTGTAATAAGAGTCCAGTCCCTTTGTCGGTTCATCCATAAGAAGTATTTCAGGCTCAAGCAGAAGCATTTTCGCTAAAGCGCATTTTTGCTGTTCGCCGCCGCTCAGATCGTATGGATGTTTGTCAAGCAAACCGCTTACACCGATCTTCTCCGCAGCTTTATTTATCTTTTCCGCTATAATTTTCTTCGGAGTTTCGACCGCCTGAAGAATATCGGCAAAATCCCCGCGAACGGTATCCTTGATAAAAACAGTCTGAGGATTTTGCGGCAAAAAAGCAAGCTTACCGCGGTACAGAGAATTGCCCTTATATTCCCTTATCGGTTTTCCGTTGATCAGTACCTTACCGCGATACGCCTTATTTAGTCCCGAGATAACATTGAGCGTCGTTGTTTTTCCGGTTCCGTTGCCCCCGAGAATACAGTAAATTTCTCCGCGGTAAATTTTCAGCGAGGTTCCGCGAAGAATATCCGGAAGATCCTTTTCATAACGGAACCATACCTTTTTCAATTCAATAACAGTATCTGCTTCGTGTCCGGAATTATCGCATAAACCGGCTTCGCACCTATCATGCGCATCTGTACCTTTGAAATGACGTTCAAGAAAATCCCGTCCCTCTCTGACTGTCAAAGGGCACTCATCATTAATATTCAAAGCATTGAAAATACGCACGGCGCTCGGAAGTCCGAGCAGCATCGGGTGATCACGGTCGATATTGCCAAGACAGGCGCCGATATTTTTCGGAGTATCGTACAGCAGTGCCCTGCCGTTTTCCATAAGCAGCACTTTATCCGCAATAGGAAATACCTCTTCGAGCCGATGTTCAACAAGCAGAATTGTCAGTCCGAATTCGCGGTTAAGCTTTTGCAGCGTAGCAATAAAATCCGCGGCTGCAATAGGATCAAGCTGCGCCGTAGGCTCATCCAGAATAAGTATTTTCGGCTGCATAACCATAACAGCAGCAAGATTCAAAAGCTGCTTTTGTCCTCCGGAAAGCTCATCCGTATTTTTGCGGAACCATGACTGTATACCGAAATAACTCGCCATCTCGCCGACTCTGCGCCTGATAATCTCTGTCGGTACACCAAGATTTTCGAGTCCGAAAGCAAGCTCATGCCATACCTTATCGGTCACTATCTGATTGTCAGGATTCTGAAGCACATAGCCGATATCCGAAGCACTTGTCTTTTCGTCAAGCTCATCTGCGGGGATACCTCTGTAATAAACGGTTCCTGTCTTTTCGCCTACGGGAGCAATCTCTTTTTTCAGCAATTTAAGAAGAGTGGTTTTTCCGCATCCGGATTCACCGCAGACAATAACAAATTCGCCGCTGCTGACATTCAGACAAACATTATCAACGGCGTTCTTTTCGGCTTTCGGATATCTGAAACTCAGATTTTCGATATGTAATATTTCCATACAAGCGCCTCCTTTACTTCGGTAATAAACGGTATGAATGAAAGAATTCCGAATGCCGTGTAAACAGTGATCGCATATACAGACAGATTAAGTCCGCTTATGCGCGGATAGTAGTAAAATACCGTCTCATTCATTGCGGCTCCGGAAACAGTAATGCCGAGCATAAGCACACATGTTGCAAGCAGGACCGCGTCTCCCGAATAAAAATGAAACAGAGAGAAATTGGTTCTTCTCTTTAATCCGTACCCTCTCGCCTTCATAGAGGCGGAAGTTTCAATAGAATTTTCCAGCGACCAAGCGATCATAGCCATAAAAACGCGCATGTGGCTTCTTATTTTGTCCGTAAAGCTCTTTGAAGAATACAGTCCCATAGCCTTCTGCGCCCTGCTGACTCTGTGCATCTGACGTTTGAACATGGGAATAAAACGGAGCGCCATGGAAAGCACCAAAGACAGCTTAGGAATAACTTTACCGAACAGATAGAGAAATTTATCGCTTGTCATGATCTCGCTGTAG
>CALGZV010000151.1 GCA_937934385.1 uncultured Clostridia bacterium
CCTGCCGTATTGTCTGTTTCATCTGATGTCTGCACATCGGTTTCTGATTCTGTATCGGAAACTGACGAAATTTGTCCTGAGGTATCTTCGCCGTTTACTTTATTTTTATCGTCATCGCAGCCTGTTAATATAGCTGAGATAAGAAAAATCGCCGCTGCCGACGCTGCAAAAAAAGAAATGTGTTTTTTATTATTTTTTTTCGTTTCCATTTTTATATCCTCGTTGCGTATTAACAAAGTTAATTCAATTATTTTTTGTTTTCCGAATTTCCGTTAAGTTTATCAAGCCATATAAGTCCTATATCCATCGCATCGTAAAGACCGTTTTTATTAAACTGTTTAACAACTCTTTCATGCGCCGGCTTTTTCAGATCGGTACTGAGAATCTGTACTAGTACTGCATCCGGAATCTCTATATCTTTTCCTTCAAAGCTTTGTGCCTTTTTTGCAGAAAGTATAAGCATAAACAGAATATGCTTGTCGGACATGCTCCCGTAACAGATCGCATTTTTTTCTCTCACCAGCGGCTTACCGCGGTAAATAAGGTATTTTGCACCGTTTTTGTTTTCTGTAGATGTACTCATATATTTCACTCCGATTCTGTATTTTCTGACCTGACTTTATTATCTATACAAATTTATAAAATTAAAATCTTATCAGCGTAAATATGCAAAAAACTTCTTTATACATTATAATATCGTTTAATGGTATTGTCAATACATATCATAACAATTAATTCGGAGTCGTCAAAATAAAAGGATGTTTTTTTATAAAATAAGAAGGACAGAGTTTTTTCGCAACTGCATACATGTTATCGGCATAAAACGCGGGCTTTGCGATGTCAGACGTTAAGTCTGACGGCGAGGTCACGAGTTCAGGACCTGTATAATTCCGTCTGAGAGATGCGAGAAATTCCCGCCCTTTCGGACTGATTCCCAGTATAAATGTAAAATCAGGAGATGTTCTCAGCATTTCGGTAGTCACACCGAAAAATCCGAGAATAAGCGTTCTGCGAAGTCTTGCGTCCGTATATTTTTTTGTTGCCGTGCGATGTATAAGTTCATCAAAGCTGCTGCTTTTTTTCACTTCTGAAATAAATCTGTAAAACAGATCCTCTGTCATTCCGTCTGTATCCGGCGACGGATTCTTTTCAGGAGACAGAAGCCATGAAACGATTGCCGGATAAATTGCATCAACCGAAATATAAGGTTCTTTTTCTGCAATTTTAAATATGGCGTCCGGACAAATTCTGCGGAGTCCGGTCATGTTTTTATCGCGGTAAAATTTACGAGACGCTCCGGCGCTTTCTGCTCCCTCCCTTCGTA
>CALGZV010000152.1 GCA_937934385.1 uncultured Clostridia bacterium
GCTGCGCCGCTTCGCTTCATATTTTTCAGAGTTCTGCGCCGACAGCCGCTTTGCTGAATTTGAAAAAAAGCTGTCCGGACTTATAAGTTCTCTTGATAAAACACATGTATATACCTGTTCAATAGCAGGAAAGACACATTATCTTTCCGTTCCCGAAGCTACGGATCCTTCACCGTCGGGATATATATCAAGGCTCATTTCTCTTGCCGAAAATTTCGGACTGAAAGATATAAAACCCGAAAATACGATAAGAATATGCGCAGATGAAGGTCTTATTGCCGCAGCGGCGAGACTGCATCCGGAAGAATTCGGATACGCAGAAGAATTTTACGCTGAATACTGTGATTTTATCAGCGACAAAATACTGAGTTACCGTTCCGAGCTTAATTTCTGTATCGAAATATGCCGGCTCATAAATTGGATACATGATGCAGGAATTCCGACGTGTTTTCCTAAAATATCTGACGGAAGAGCTATAAAGCTGACTCAGGCATATGATATCACCCTGCTTGAAAAGGATGAACACAATATTATACCGAACGACGTTGAACTCACGGAAAAAGAACCGCTGTTCTTTCTGACTGGAGCAAACGGAGGAGGTAAAACAACATATCTGCGGACTGTAGGCGTCTCGGTAACAATGTTTCTTTGCGGAGCGCCTGCGCCGTGCGCCGCTGCAGAAATAGCGCCGCTGAAATGCGTCTACACGCATTTTCCCCGCGATGAACGCTTCGGCCTTTCAGGACGTTTTCTCGACGAACAAAGCCGTATAAATAAAATTACGGAATCAGCGGACAGCAGAACGCTCGTACTTCTCAACGAAACATATTCGACCACCGCTGAGGAGAAGGCTGTACAGTGTACATCAGAACTTGCTCACGCATTGTATTCAAAAGGAGTATTCGGAATTTATGTTACGCATCACAGCCTGAATATCCCCGAGGAAGATTCAGGCATCCCCTTTCTCAATGTTGTACTTGACAGCGACGGAGTCGGAAGGACCTTCAAGGTCGAAAGAAAGAGAAACACTGCAGGCTCCCATGCACTCGACATTTTAAAAAAATACGGTCTTGACCGTGAAACTCTGTCAGAAAGGTTCGGAATATAAGATGAAAATAAGTCTGCTTTATAAAACGGAAGAGCATTCGCCCGGAACAGACGCTATATATGACCTCTCTGTAGACAGATGCACACATATATTCTGCCCAGACAATACCCGTGCAGACAGATTTCTTCATGTGCTGTCACATCCGCTTACTCTTCGCGAAAACATAGTTTACCGCCAGCAGATACTCACGGACTTTATCGCAGACGAGTCTCTGTTTGATGAGCTTAAGACGATCTTCAGCCGCTACGACAAGATCAAAGGCGACTGGATAGAACTTCGTTCGAACGTTAGAACTGCCGGAGCGGGAAATCCGGAAGCAATGCTTGAGAGAGCTTTTGCGTCGCTGAAGACCACCTCTGTTTTTCCCCGTACGCTCATGTCGTGTATACGTGCGATCGCAGATACACTTTCCTCGCGCGATATAAAATCGGAAGGTCTTTCGGAAATTCGGGATTACTGCCTGAAAATACTTGACGACAAAAGCATCGATGAAATCGTAAATATATCCGATCTGTTCGGATACCGCGAACTGTGGGATCATGATTTCAACATAATATTGCGCCTGTCTGACGATATGAAGATCTGCGACTGCGAGCTTTATGATATCAGTGAAAAGCCGAAAAAACACCGCATCGAACAACGTGAAAAATTGTATGAGCGAAAGCTTAGCGAACTTGCCGAGTTGTCAAAACAGTCAGGTAAACCAAACGGCGAGGGCAAAGAAACGCCGGGGCTTCTCTCTAAGTTCTTTTCCGGAACGCGTGCAAATAATACCGTTGTCCCGACAGAAACTGCGATAGCAAAAGAAGCTTACGATACATTATCAGAAGAAGAGAAAAATACAATATCACCATTAGACCGTGAATTTTTAAATGGTGCTTTAGTTACAGTAGAACAATTAAATACAGAGGCTAGAGATAAGGCAATAGCTGAAAAGTTAGTAGAAAGAATAAGTAAATTAAAAAGCTATGAAAAATATACTCAATTAGATGAAAAAAGAGCTATAGCTAAGGAAGTATATGATATAAGAGGGGCTTACGAAGGATTAACATATACAGCGAAGAAAATAGTTACTCAAGAATATTTAGATATTCTTAAAAAAGCTGAATTAAAGATATTAAACTCTGTAGGAGACTTATTAGATCCAACTCAAAAAGCTGAAGCGAATAAAGCAGAAGCTAATAAGGTTACCCAAAAAATAGAAAAATTAAATAGAAATATAACTAAAAATGATGAAAATGAAATATTAGAATCAAGAAATGCATACA
>CALGZV010000153.1 GCA_937934385.1 uncultured Clostridia bacterium
ATCCTGCCATGATGAGCTGTTTTTTCATGCAGTCGCACATACGCAGACCTACTGTTCCTCTGTCCTGACATATATCACAGTCGAATTTCGGAAGCAGATAGTCTGACGGCAGACCGAGCTTTTTAAGGAAATCCGCCTGTGCCTGTTGGCATTCTTCGTTTTTCTTTTTTATTTTTTCAATCTCTTCTGCTGAGCCTGCACCGAACATTGAGCTGTATATCTCCATTCCTGTCAGGCGAAGCGCTGTGTCAATTTTAGCAAGCTCCGGATATTTGTTCTCAAGAAGCGTTTTTCTCTGCTCCGCTTCTTCGATTCTGTCGCGGTGCTTATGCGAAAACTCATCCTTTATTCTGAAATAATTATCTTTGTTATATGCCATTTAATTATCTCCTTTATATGAAAAAATATTCGGAGTATATGTTTTTCTAACGTGTGATATCCGGCTAAAGCCAGATGTGAATAAAGCATTTACTTATTTGTTCCGGGTGCCCTGTTTTACAGAACACCCGGATACAGCTGTTACTGAAAGATTTTTGAATTACGGTTAAATCGTTTCGCGTTTTTAGGTCAGGTACTGTCAGTTTTCAGACCAGATAGCTTCAACCGATACCTTTTCTTTTCTCGCAATAAGGCTGTACGGAATAACATTTGAATCGAGTTTAACGCCGTTTACAATAAGCGCGCATACGCGGCTTGTGCCACACGGCATCTTGCCGACTTTAAGCTCTACGAGCGTATCTCTGCATACTCTTGATACAGAGAAGCCTTCCCATGCAGTTGGGACGCAGGGATCTATTACGATACCTTTATAGTCAGGCCTGAATCCGAGAATGTACTGTGTTGCTGCAAGGTACATCCATGAAGCGGTACCTGTTAGCCATGAGTTTGAGCCTGCTCCGAAGCGCTCATGTGTTTTTCCGAGCATCGCTGATGCATAAACATACGGCTCAATGAGGCATCTGTCAGCCTGATCATTTCTTACTGCCGGAAGAGAAGCATGGTAAAGCTCGAATGCTTCATTATTTCTGCGCAGAAGTGTTTCGGCTATTACTGCCCATGTGTTTGCGTGGTAGAAAACGCCTCCGTTTTCCTTTACTCCGGATTTAAGACCGAAATATGCTCTCTTTGAAAAATCTCTGTATGACGTTGCGGGTCCGTGAGAAACAAGACCGAACTCACACATAAGATATTTCATAACATTGTCAAATGCAGAATTTCCTTCTTCAGGCGAGGGAAGTCTTGAAAGAACAGCCCATGACTGCGGATTAAGGAATATCTTGTTTTCTTCATCAGCGTCTGTTCCGACTTTGAATCCGAAATCGTCATATGCGCGGATAAACCACTTGCCGTCCCAAAGCTGACTGTACTGTGATCTGCACCATTCGTAGTATTCCTTAGCCCAATCAAGACGCTTGTCACCGAGTGCTTCGAAAAGTTGGATAAGCTCGTAAGCACCGTGTGCAGCCTGGAAGAATACGAAAGTCGTCTCAGCTTCTCTTGTTTGTCTTGCGATCCAACTCAGGCTGTCGTTCCAGTCACAAGCGAGAAATTTCGGTATGCCGTGTTTTCCGACCATCTTTCTTGTATATTCAAGACCTCTTATAAGATGCTCGGCAACTGTTCCCTCTCCTCCGTCATAATACGGAATTATTTCGTCGAGGAAAGCAGTATCTCCTGTCTCGCGGATATATGTGCAGACAGAGAATATCGACCATAAATGGTCGTCTGAACGTCCGCCTCCTTCCGCTTTCTTGGTCGTCGGGAAATAAACGCTCTTTGCGCTTCCGTCGGAGAGCTGTATTGCAAGCAGCATTTTTATGCGTTCTTTGCACTGCTTTGCAGAAGCATACATAGATCCGAGAACATCCTGCATGCTGTCCCGGAATCCGAAACCTCTTGTTACGCCTCTCTCATAATATGAGATAAATCTCGACCAGTTGAAGGTCATCTGGCATTCATAGGGATGCCATACGTTAAGCATGGTATTCATCTCAGGGCATGGGGTATTTACCTGTTGACGCATGAGAATACTGTTCCATTTTGCCTTAATGCCAGCGAGATCTTTCTCAGCAACCGAAAGATCTGTTGCTTCTTTTCTGAGGGCAGGTATATCGTCGACCTTTTCCGCGTCACCGACCGCGTAGAGGAACTGTTTTTCTTCTCCGGGTTTAAGAGTTATGCTTGAGCAGAGACTCGCGCATGCGTAGTCGGCATTAATATCGGTACTTGTACAATATCCTCTTTCGACGGCAATCGGGTTTGTCTCATCTCTGTAATCTCCGATAAATGCACGGCGCTGACACTCATAGCTTTCTATCGGAAGGCTTGTCGACATGAATGCAAAACGTCTTTCATAGTCGCTCAGCTCATTTGAGGGATCGAATACGACCGAGTCGTGCTTCATATAACAGTCACAGAAATAACGCGACCATTCTTGGAGCATATCGGTTTCTGCATGATAAAAGCTGAACTCCATGTAGCTGAACAGCTTCAGCTCCTTTGTCTCGTCAGAGTCGTTTTTAAGAGTTACCTTCCATACCTCGTAGTTTTTTCCTTCGGGAATGAAATATGTAATGCATGAGCTTACGTTGTCATATTTAAAGCTGATAGATGTATAGCCCATTCCGTGACGGCATTCGTAAAACTGAGGATCTTTCATTACAGGCTGCCATGTGGGAGACCAGTATTCGCCTGTTTTCATATCCTTTATATAGAGATAGTGACCTGGACGGTCCATCGGGAGGTTGTTGTGGTTATATTTTGTTATTCTGTGGTTGCCGGGATCGCTGTCAAATATCAGACCGCCTGCGTTGTTTGAGATCATACCGCTGAATTTTCCGTTTCCGAGATAGTTCATCCACGGAGAAGGAGTATCGGGACGTGTTATAACGTATTCTCTGTTTTTGTCGTCAAAATATCCGTAATTCATTCCTTTGTAAATCCTTTCCTTACCTGGAACAATGTCTTTTCTGAAATTAAATTTAATCGGTTTATAATAAAATTATATTTATTGTGGTTTGTTTTCATCTGTCGCCTTGTATGCATTTCCATAGCTTCGCCTCAGCGCAAGCTCAACAAATTCGTCGGTATCAAAGCTGCCTTTATTTTTTTCGCTTTGCGGCTTAGTCTTCACCGGATTTTTCGCTTCGGACTTTTTTTCTTTCAGGGCAGTTTCTGCTGCCTTTATTTTATTTTCCTTATCCTCTCGGAACTGCTGTTCCTGAGCCTGAGCTTTCTCAACAGTGTCTATACCGTTTTCATGCATGGTCTCAAGTATTTTTGACATGTATGCAAGAGTATATTTGCCTGTTTTAAGAACGGTATCTTCATATGCACGTCGAATAAGTCCTATCTCAAGATTCCATTCGCGCGTCCATTTTTCAAACGCTTCTACTTCTCTTTTTATCGGAGAACGTTCTTTTATATCAAGGGTGCGCTTTATAAGTTCTTCATCCTGATCGTATTCGTCTTTACGCTTTGTATATTCGTCAAATTTATCGGCGGTGTCTATTCCGTCGTTATAGAGCTGATATGCAAGCTTTTCTATATATGCTATCGATTTTTTTTCATGCCTTGCACAATATGTAAATAACAACAGAACATGTTCCACCTCGAGACCGAGGTGTTCTACAAGTGAGGCGACTCTCCATGATTCAGTGGGTGAAAAAACCTTTCCGGTGATTCGCTGGCATTCATCAATAAGCGCGCGTATCATTCCGTCATCCCGTCCGAACATTTCGGCGAGTTTATCGCTGTTGTAAGGCGGGCGCACAAAATCTGAACCGACAAGCTTTTCTTCCGGGATTTTATGTATCTGCGGTACATCGGTTTTTTCCGCAAAAGGCTGTTCGGGATGAGATTCATCAGTTTTGACAAGAATACCTCGTTCAAACCAGAAGTCAATTGCCGATTCAGCGTTCTTTCGTGAACAGCCGACCTTATTTGCAAGCAGCTCCGGATTGTCGGCGAGTGACGGCTCAGCGGAAAGATGCATAAGAACAAGCAGATCTACACGTTCTGCGTTTTCTTCCGTCAGGGCGCGGAGAGGTATTGTGCATACTCCGTTTCCGTACTGTATCTGAATTTTCATAGTCGGTTTAAATCATCCTTGCTTTTTGTCATATACTGTTTTGAACTTGTTTGAGTTATTTCGCAGCACAGACCGAGTAATGTATCCGATAGATTGATATTTAATATCGGTATTCCGTACGAATCCGTGTCAAGCTCTGCGCCGGTAAAGTTCCATATACCGCGGATTCCTGCTGCGATGAGACTTTCGGCAGTATCTTCCGCGAGTTGGCGGCCGCATGCAAGTACCGCAATGTCGGTTTTGTTTTTCTTACAAAAGTGTGCGGCTCTGACATATACAGGTTCGGATTTCAGCCGGGACTTGCTTGTAAATGCCGAACCGGACCTCACTTCTTCCGGAGAATAATCGCCGCAGCATTCTGTAAATATACGTTTCAGATTTACGCCGCGCACGGTAAAGCACGGATCGTCGGCAATTGCTGCGGCAAACTCAGTTGTTTTGCAGATTATGACGGCGCTGTAGTTGTTCTGTATACCGAGAACTATACCGACAGCGCTGTAAAGGTCCTTTACATTGTATCCGTAACCCTGCTGTCCTACGCCGCCCAGATATGAGAAATCCTGACGTATCTGTGACGGTGTGAGCTTCATTCTTCCGGCAAGCTCGGATGAGCTTATACGCAGAATATCTGCGCCTATAAGTTCGCGAAGCATACGGTAATACCTCGGTAATCTTGTTTTTACTGCCGTAGGTATCGGTTTATTCAAATTCTGTTTTTCTGATGATGATTTTGTCATAAACCCTGTACACCTGCCGATTTTACCGAAGCCGTAAGGCTCCGGTATTACATTAATGAATTAAAGAGATTCTCTTACATATGCTGCGAATTCGTCGCATGTAGCTCCTGTATCGCGTCCGGTAATTACAAGCTTGCGTTCGGTGATCATGCACTTGTCAAGCGCAGCTTCAAGGCGATCAGCCACTTCCTGTCTGCCGATATGAGAGAGAAGCATAACTGTTGCGCGGAGCATCGAGCAGGGATCTGCATACTGTCCGCGTCCCTCGGTTATCATACGGGGAGCTGAACCGTGGATCGCTTCAAACATAGCATAGCGTCCGCCGATATTTGCCGAGCCTGCTGTTCCGACGCCTCCCTGGAATTCAGCTGCTTCATCGGTTATAATGTCTCCGTAGAGGTTGGGAAGAATAAATACATTGAATGATGTACGGCGCTTTTCGTCGATAAGCTTTGCCGTCATAATATCTATGTACCACTCATCTACCGATATCTCGGGGTAATCCTTTGCGATTTCGCGGCAGATTTTAAGGAATTTTCCGTCAGTCGTCTTGATGACGTTTGCTTTAGTTACGATCGAAACATTCTTTTTGCCGTTTGCACGTGCGTAATCAAATGCTCTGCGGGCGATGCGGCGCGTACCCTCGGTCGTTGTAACACAGAAGTCGAGAGCAAGATCGTCGGTGACATTTACGCCGAGTGATCCTACGGCATAGCTGCCCTCGGTATTTTCACGGAAGAAGGTCCAGTCGATGCCCTTTTCGGGAACACGTACGGGGCGGACGTTTGCGTAAAGATCGAGCGCCTTTCTCATAGCAACATTTGCGCTTTCAATATTGGGCATGCCATCTCCTGCATTAGGCGTGGTTGTCGGGCCTTTGAGAATGACGTGGCATTCCTTAAGCTCAGCGAGTGTATCATCTGGAATAGCCTTGCCGCATGCGATACGGTTTTCGATCGTGAGACCGTTTATATCGCGAAGTTCGATCTTTCCGCTCTTTATCTCATCAGCGAGAAGGTCGGCGAGAATATCGCGTGCCGCCTTACAGATGATCGGGCCGATCCCGTCGCCTCCGCATACTCCGATGATGAGCTTGTCGAGAGAACTGTAATCGGTCTCTCCGCTTGATGCGTTTATGCGTTCTACTCTTTCAAGCTGACCGCGGAGAAGATCCTCATATTTGGCAACTGCTGACTTTATTTCGCTTTCATAATTTTTTTCCATTTTGACTGTTCCTTTCTTTAAATATCGGGTATTGATACCCGGTATGAGCTTTTTATTTTTCCGTAAATCGGAGAGTTATCAACATTTTAGACAGGTTTTTCCACAGGATATCGGAGATTTTCCATACCCAAAATGATGAAATTCGTTTTAATATGCCTTGATTTGAGCATGTTTTGAAAGTTACCTACAGATAAATGCACAACCTGTGGAAAACTATGACACAATAATCAACAGCTAATTTCAAATTATGTGTTTAGGCCGGATTGGTCGGTTTAATAGCTTATAGTTTTGCTAATCCGACAAATTAAGTAAGGTCGAAAAGGTTCATTTCTTTATTTCAAATATATTTTATATACGGATAAGTTTTTTATATTCTATACGTATATTAAACTGTTGCGTGTGCATTCAGTGCGGTGTCCGCAGTACTTCCTGCGAGATAGTCATAATATGCCTGCGCGCCGACCATGGCTGCATTGTCGCCGCAAAGTGAGCGTTCGGGCATACAAAGCTTCCAACGGTGTTTTTCGCATAGCTTTTCAGCCGCTGTGCGCAGATGCGAGTTGGCGGCGACACCGCCTGCCAGCACGACCGTATCATGGTGGGTGCGCAGAGCGGCTTCTTCGAGCCGTATCATAAGAGAGTCGGTGACAGATTTTGTGAGGGACGCCGCGATATCTTCGTCTGAGGCGATATCACCTCTTTGCTTTGCATTGTTTATATAATTTATAACGGCTGTTTTCAGTCCGCTGAACGATAGATCAAGTGTATCGCCTGCGATAGCCGCAGACGGAAACTTTATGCGGTTTTTATCACCTTTTGCCGCAAGCCTGTCCAAAACGGATCCTCCGGGATACGGAATTCCCATAACGCGCGCTGCTTTGTCAAAGGCTTCGCCTGCCGCGTCATCGCGTGTGCGTCCGATCACCTTAAAATCGGTGTATGATGAAACATCCGAAATTGAGGTATGGCCTCCCGATACTGTCAGTGCAATATACGGCGGTTTAAGCTCCGGATGGGTAAAATATGCTGCTGCCGCATGTGCATGTGTATGATTTACTGCTGTCAGCGGGATTTTGTTCGCATATGCAAGGCTCTTGGCAAAATTAACTCCGACAAGCAATGCTCCGATAAGTCCCGGGAAGGCGGTTACTCCGACAAGCTCTATATCGCTGAGCGCCGCGCCGGATTCACTGAGAGCGCTGTAGGTAAGGCCCGATATTGCTTCTATATGTGCGCGGCTTGCTATTTCGGGAACAACTCCGCCGTAGAGCTTGTGTGTTTCGATTTGAGATGCTGTGCAGTTAGCGAGTATTTTTCGGGAGCTTTCGGTCATCTCTACGACGGCGGCTGACGTTTCGTCACAGGATGATTCTATTGACAGTATAAGCATAATTGGTTGTGCTGCTTTCTTATAATTTATATTTTTATGCTGTATTTCATCAGTATAGCATTTTCAACCGGAGATCTGTAGTATCCGCGTCTTATTCCGATTTTATTGAAACCGAACTTTTCGTACAGATTTATAGCCGGACAGTTTGAGGCCCTGACTTCAAGAAATACTGTTATGATTCCTGCTTTTTTAAGCTCGGTTATTGAATAAGTTAAAAGTTTTTCGCCGATTCCGTGTCGCCGCATTTCCGGTTCTACCGCGATATCGAGTATTTCGGCTTCGTCGGTAGCATGCATCACAGCGCAGAATCCGACAGTATTTTGCAGACTTGAGTTCTTTGCAATATAAATATCAGATGCCGGATTTTCAATTGTGTCTTTGAATGCCTGCGTACTCCAGGGATCGGAAAAACATTTGGATTCTATTGCTTCGAGTTCCCGGAGGAGATTTTCATGATCGTTTTTTTCGGCTTTTGTTATAACAATTGTGTCAGACACCGAAAAGTTCCTCAATTCCATTTTTGATCTTATTCAGACATTCGCGGTATTGTACCGTATCTCCGCCGAACGGATCCGGAATATCATGCGGCATTGCGTATATCTTTCCTGCATACTCTGGATAGCATGCCATGAGAAGCAGAGCGTGCTGACCTGATATTGCGACGACTATATCGCTTTTTTTCATTATTGTATCGGATATTCTCTCTGCGCGGTGCATCTCCCACGGATTTTCTGCTGTTGAAAGGATACCGGCTTCGCGGAGAGCAAGCTTTGCTCCCTCGCTGATCGGTTCTCCCGGATTCGGGGATATTCCCGCGGAGATTGCTTTCCATACTATATTCTGTTCAGAATCTGACGCAAAGCGTGTCCCGATGGATTTTTCCGAATTCTGGCTGATATAATTGGTAACTGCGGCTGCCATAGGACTTCGGCAGGTATTTCCCGTACAGACAAAGCAAACGGTATATTCGTGCTTTTCATTTCCGAGTGCAAGATCTGCAAGTTGATGCGCAAAAGCTTGCAGATCGTCTTCGGTATCGGTTATTTTTTCTTTTAATGCTTCACTCAATTTGTATCATCTCCCTGAGATGTGTTTTGCACGGTATCAGCAGGTATTTTTGACGCTTCGGAGGAATACGGAAGATAGCCGTTCAAAAGTTCTCCGACACATACGGTTTTTTTCTCTTTACGGTCGTATACATATGAAACATGCATGTCCTTATCGAATACACATCCTACGATATATAAAAGACCGCTGTATTTACCTGACAGTGCGAATTTTAGGTAATAAGTTTCGCAGTCGTGGGCGGGAAGCTGATCTGTTGTTTCGCCGGAAAGCGCTGCGGTGACCGATTCAATAACTGCACGGTCGGTACATCCGCCTTCAAAGACTTTCTCTGTTTCATCGGAGAAGCATACGTCAAAGCTGGCACAGGATTCTGCCGTAATTTCGGGAACCGATGAGCTGTAGACCATGTATATACCGTTTGAAAATGCAGTCAGAAGTTCATGCGGATCTGCGTTTTCTATTTCATAAAAGGTGAGACTGTTTCCGTTTTCATCTCTTCCCTTTGCATACGATTTACCTACCGCAGTCGGAGCATATCCGCGATGATCTATCCGGTAATAATTCTGTCCGCCGGATTCGGTAAAAACTGCAGCTCCGTTTTCCTCTGATACATAGGAATATTCGAGTTTGTAGGCTGCTCCGCAGCCGGATAGCGTTGACGCGACCGTTGCCGCGGCTATCAGAGCCGCGGCAATGCGCTTTTCAGGTAATTTTATCATTTTTAATTATATCTGTTTTTTATTCAGTCTGCATTTTCAGGAAGACTGTCATCATTGCTTATCCATTTACTTACGTCAATGATTCTGTATTCTTCCTTAGTGTCACGGATTACAACGGTTTTTATGCCGGAGTTCAGTATCATCCGGCGGCACATCATGCAGTTGCTTGTCCCCGGAATGATACTTCCGTCTGACGGATCTGTGCTTGCCATATACAGAGTAGCTCCGTCCATTTCTTCGCGTGAAGCTGATATAATGGCGTTTGCTTCGGCGTGTATTGCCCGGCAGAGTTCATAACGCTCCCCGTGAGGGATGTTGAGCTTTTCGCGTGTACAGAATCCTATATCGCAGCAGTTTTTTCGCCCGCGCGGCGCGCCGTTGTAGCCTGTAGATACGATGGAATCATTTTTAACTATTATTGCACCGTAGCGCCGGCGCATACATGTACAGCGTTCGGATACAGTCTGAGCTATGTCGAGATAATAATTTACCTTGCTTACTCTCATAACGTTTTTACCAGTTCCTTCAGGTATTCTCTGAATTCCGGGCCGAGATCGGGATCGCGAAGTGCGGTTTCGACGTTTGCAAACAGGAATCCGAGTTTTGATCCCATGTCGTAGCGCTTGCCTTCAAAGTCGACAGCGGTCATTCCCTTGCTTCTTGCGAGATCACGCATAGCTCTAGTAATGCATCTGTAAGCTGAATTTCATTTCCTGCACCGGGCTTGGTCGATTCAAGTATATCAAAGATATCGGGTGTGAGGAGTACGCGTCCGAGAATCGAAAGTCTGGTTATTACCTGTTCGGGCGTCGGTTTTTCGATCATATCGGTGACATGATACATATTATCGCTTCCGTCGATCGGTTTTGCGTCAAGTGATGAATATTTAAGAATCTGCTCTGCGGTGACCTCTTTTACACCTGCTACGGCGAGACCGGTTTTTTCATATGCGTCTGCAAGCTGTAAGCATACAGGCTTTTCGGACATGATTATATCGTCTCCGTAAAGCACGTAGAACGGTTCGTCACCTATAAAGCTGCGTGCGCGCATGACTGCGTCGCCGAGTCCTCTTGCCTCTTTCTGGCGAATAAAGTAGATGTTTGCGCGGTTGGCTGCGCTGCGGAGTGAATCGACCACGTCGCTTTTTCCCTTTTTAAGAAGCGCGGATTCATACTCGGGGGAATAATCGAAGTAATCCTCTATAGCATATTTTCCGCGGTTCGTTATGATGAGTATATCTGTTACACCGCTTGTAATCGCTTCTTCAACGAGATAGGAAATTGCCGGCTTGTCAACTATCGGAAGGATTTCCTTGGGTACTGTGCGTGCTATAGGGAGCATGCGTGTTCCGAGACCTGCTGCGGGAATGACTGCTTTTGTTATTTTTTTCATTTTTTTCTCCTTATTTTTAAAATGTGGTTTATTAAGCTTTTTCCGGTAATGTATCCGAAGTATCTGTTGTTTGTGTGATATATGAGAGGAGATTTTCGGTTGATATATCTCCGTAACACTCTTTTTCTTCTATTTCAAGAGAATTTGCACATTTTTCTACTTCTTCGTTAAAGCGTCGTGCCGTATATGCCTCGCGCAGCTCTGAAAAATGTTCGTCTATGTATTCATCGGTGAGTTCAAGGCGTTTTATTATATGAAGACCTGCTTCGCTTTCGACTACATCCGGATATATTTCACCGGGCTTTATATTTTTTACGGCATTTTCAAATTCTTCGATAAGCTGACCGCTTGTAAAGCACCGCGGATCTTCACTTGTATCCTCGCTGTACTGTTCGACAAGCGCTGAAAAATCCTCGCCGTTTTTTGCTCGTTCAAGCAGTTGTGACGCAAGCTCGGCTTTCTCATCGGAGCTTGTATTTTCGGTCGAGAGCAGTATCTGAGATGCAAAATAAAAATTTTGTTTTATATCAGCTTCGACAGTCTTGTCGTCGGCGGCAACTTCGCCTCCGTATTCTGAGGTCATTTTTTCCCGGAGCAGGACTTCAAGCTGCTGAAGCTCGGTCGCATATTTTAAGAAATCTTCGTCAAGATATTCTGCAGCAAGTTCTTTTTCAAGTTCGTCTTTGCCGCTGTATATCTCTTCAAGCCCTTTTATGTAATCGGCTATTTCTTTTTTCTGATCTTTTGAAAGAGAGATTTTACGCTCGTCAGCCATGTTTTTTACCGCCGCGGTGTGACGGAGAGACTGCATTACGATATCGCGTACATCGGAGTCGAGCTTGTTTTCATTTATTCCGGGTTCTTCAAGCTCTCTCCGTATGTTCAGATACAGATATCTGTAATGTTCGAGTGAGACATCGAAACTGCCGAGGGAC
>CALGZV010000154.1 GCA_937934385.1 uncultured Clostridia bacterium
TCAGGCATATCGGAATACATACCGTTCACTCGCACAGAAACCCTGCTTTTTTCATGCGGTCTATCATGCAGTTTACGTCGGCAAGTGCTTTATCCTCACCGACCGAATATTCAGCAGAAAGTCTGCGCGCTATCTCCTCCGCAGTCAAATCTTCAGCCACACCCTGCCATACAAGTTTTCCTGTGGCATTAAGCTTAATCATTCCGTGAAAATCTCTGCTTGCTTCTCCGGTTGCAATCACTATAGCCTGTCCGGCGATCTCCCGGAGGACAAATCCGTTTTTTATTTTCATAGTCATAATTCCTCATTACTTTATTATTCAGAAGCGCTCATAAAATTGAGAAAAAGAGGTGCGGAAAGCCTAACTTCCACGCACCTCCGCGTATTTCTGTACATTTAATCAAACATACTGATTAGAAACTATTTTTTTCAAACGGATTAAGATCATCAATACCGCCGCCGAGACCACTTGTAGTAATAACATCGGAATCTTCAACGACAATGATCTCCATATCCGGGGATTCATAATCTTTCATCTGATCCATATCATAAACCTCCATAAAACTGTAAGTTGACAATTAAATCATATTTCAAAAAGCGGCATAATCTTACTATTGCATCTAATAACAAATTAATTATATCATTATAACAAGAAAAAGTCAATAGTTTTTGAATAAAAGCAAAGCCGATTTATTCAGCAGATGTAACTAATTGTCCGCTCTCTCCGCTGATAATGTATATATTGGCATCGCCTACAGTAAGCTCTACCCATCCGGCTGCGTTAAGAGAGTTTTCGGCGTATGACGAAGTAATTCTCAAAACTATCTGAGCATTATTGGTATTCTGACAAACAGCATTAAATTCGCTCCAAGTATAATTGCAGTTTGTATAATAATTAAATACTGTTCCGCTCTTAAGCTGCTCACCAATGGTCGTTCCCGATACTGTGTTTTTACGATCTTTCAGATCCTCGCTCATACCAGCAAAACCAGCATTTGCAGTGTTAGCAAGCAACGTTCCGTGTGCGGTCACTTTTACGTATTTCGCAACACAGGGTTGACTTACAAGGTCGATTCTCGCAATAATATCAATTACTGTTCTGAAAGTTGTACGATAACTGTTTTCACTGATCTCAAGCTGCTCTTTAGTCGTATTAGCAAGCTCTAACAATTTATTAGCAATCGTTTCGTCACTGTTAATACTAAACTCAGCAACAAGAGTTACTGTGTCGTCATTATTGGAAATCAAATCTCTCAGCGATTCAGCGTCCGCAACTCCGCCGTTATAATTCCATCCCTTAAAGGAGTGAACAATACAATCATTAAGATCGAACTGCGTATTAAGAACATTCTGAATAGTCTCTACAGTATATTCTTTGGTTTCATTGAATATATGATCTTCTGTGCTTACATAGTTTACAGTAAGCGTATTTGCAACAGTAACAACGTCGATCTTCACATCAGATGTTATGTTATTAACAGTGTATATTCCGTTAAGAGCGTTCCTATTCTCACCGTTAACAAAAACATTTTCTATACGATAGCCTGACTTAACATCTACAGTAAATGTAACAGTGCCGCCGTATTTAATTGCATCTGCATTATTGCTTGTTACGTTAACTTCTGCATGTTCGTTTGAAGTTATAACAACTTTAGATGTAGAATCTACAACGCCGTTTACGCTTACAGTAACATCGTCGGTTATCTGTGATATTGTATATGTTCCGTTTGCATTGTTAATTAAAATGCCGCCGGTTGCCGTCACACCGAAATCAGTGCCTTTCTTATGTGCATCATCAATATTAACTTCGAACGAGAACTCACCGTTATAAGCAACAGTTGTGCTATCGGTTGAAGAGAAGTTATATCCTACTCCGCCGTTAAGAGTTACCTTGTAAGTGTTTATCTGAAGTCCGCTTACGGATACGATCTTATTCTCGGTAACGTTCGGAATTTCATATGTCCAAACATTGCTTTCTGCTGCTTTTGTATCGTCAATTACTACATTGTTAACAGTGACAACAGGTTCAGACTTGCTATAAGCATCATCAACTATTACATCAAAGGTATATGTCCCGCTATACTCTACAGACGTTTTAGTGAACTTATAGTTGAATCCAACGCCTTTGTTAAGAGTAACAGTGTATTCATTAAGAGATGCGCCGACAATTGTTATCTTAGTTTCTTTGGTAATTCTAACAGCATACTGTGTACCATTTACAGGATCAATAGGAGTATTACTACTATCAACATATACTTTTGCTTCACCGTATCCCGTTTTAGGTGTTACATAGAAAGTATACAGTGTTCCATATTCAACGTTTCCGTTCTCAGCGGTCGTAGTTGTACCAATTCCGAGTTCTGTCGTATCAACCGTTATTTTGCATGTTTTCTTCTGCGCATTGACAGAAATTACAACATCGCCTTTAACTTCTGAAATTGTGTATGTATTATCTTTGTTGTCTTTAACTTCCGCAACTTTCCCGCCTACAGTTGCTGTTACGCTCTTTATTTCGTATGAGTCATCAGAAGGCGCAACGGTAAATGTAAGGTCAGTATTATCAGTAACAGTATTGCTGTTATTAGTTATCTCATAACCTACACCAGTAGGATAAACAACGCTGTGATCAACACGTTCATTTTGATCTACAGTTATCGTAACAGGTGCGGTAATATTGGTGATAACATAAAGATGGTATCCAACAGAAGAAAGTACTGTATTACCATTTTTTACTGTAGGTACAGTCCAACCGTCAGCAGGAGTTACATAGAAGCTGAACGAGCCGCCATGAGCTACGGTTGTAGACGAGGTAGATGTATAGGTATATCCTTCTCCTGCATTAGGCTCAGTAACTTTATAAGTTATATCCGTCATAGCTGCATAAAATTCAACGTCACTATTTACAAGGTATGTATATGTTTTTGCTTCCTCATTATCAGGTGACATTTTAACATCATTCGCATATACAGATATTTGTTTTCCTGCTGTATCTACACCCGGACGCGGATTAACCTTGAATGAAATATTACCTGCCTCGTACTCACCGTTTGACATGGTTTTAGCGTCGGTGCCCGTGCCCACAAAGCTCAAGTTGCTGTCACTTGTAAATGTTACATTATATTTTTGAACGCCATTTTTAAGTGTCAATGTATCGCTCGCAAACGACCTGTCAGCAATTGACAAACTTACTTTCCATTTTGCGTTAGATGCCCACGCATCAGTATGCTCGCTGACACTCGCAGTTACTCTACGCGTGCTTTCAATCGTAGGAGCAACAGTTGCATCAACATAGAAAAATATAGTTTTACCAAGTAAAGTTTCGTTTTCCAATGCTGAAAATATCACACTATTACCATCATACGAATATAAATAATCCCATCCACTACTACCTTCTTGCGTTATTCTATTGCCATCATCATCATATATAGCAATATTTTCGCTAGGCAAATTTACAGTAATTGTTGGCGAGGCACTGTCAACCGCGTAAATTGCCGGCATAAATGTTGTAATGCACATAGCAATACAGCATATCAGCGCCGTTGCCTTTCTAAACAAAGATTTCTTTTTCAAAATGCATTTCCCCTTTCGTTATTAAAAACAAATAAATTTAATGTTTCCGTTATTTTCTCGAAGCCTTGTTACAGCTTTTTCATTATTATATCATTCATTTTCCTGAAAATCAAGTATTTTTATTATAAAGATTTTTTTCGTCATTTAGCCTATTTTTTTCATTTTAGTGCAACAGTAAAAGTAACATTTTGTTTAAATTTATTATTTTAAACATATAAATCTCAGAGAAGCAGTTTTCACAGTATTTCTATCCTAATATATATATAATAAAAAGCATTTTATTGACAAAGCATAAAGTTTACATTATAATAATACAACTATATTTATTTTTTAAATTACTACAAATGCAAAAACGATTATAATACATTGAGGAGATAAATGGAATACATATCATTTACAGCAAAATTTGCCGGAATACCGATAAAAGTCCAGTGTTTTTCTCAGAAAGTCCGCGACTTTTGCGCAGATTATATCACCGATGCACCGTATGTTTTTTCAATATCGCTGACGGCGGACGATATCGCCGCAGAGGCATCTGCCGCAAAAGCTTCCGGAGTTTCAAACGTATCTGACGTTCTGCATGAGATCGCCGCCCTGCACCGTAAGATCTCAGAAATACTTCCTCTGCACAAACGCTTACTCATACACGGGGCAGCGATAACGTACATAAATGACGCATACATATTCT
>CALGZV010000155.1 GCA_937934385.1 uncultured Clostridia bacterium
AAAGAAATAAATCCCCGCTGCAGATATGCGCTTCTACAGCGGATTCCGGATATGAAAAAATCGGACATGGTACCATGTCCTCGCTTTACACTGTAAAGCGAGGAGGAACAGCAGTATTCCTTTATAAATAACATGTCTTAAATGTTTCCTGTCCGTGTTGCAGCGGGTTTTTATAAATAATTTTTTGGAGGAAACGATCATGAAGAAAATCCTTGCGTCCCTTCTTGCTGCAGCTACGGTATTTTCACTCGCAGCCTGCAGCGGAAACAAAACCCCTGTCGATGATAAGAATCCGGATGACCCCGCGGTAAAAGCGGAATCTCTTCTCAGCGACGCATTTATTGACCCGGTAAACGATTGGGGTAAGTATGATGAACTTATTGCCCAGATCAAAGCTGAAACCGATTATGCAAAGCGTACAGAGCTTATGCATAAAGCGGAAGACATCCTTATGTCAAACGGATGTGTTGTTCCGCTCTATTATTACAATGATATCTATATGCAGAAGAGCTATGTGGACGGCGTTTATGCAAACCTGTTCGGATATAAATTCTTCTATCAGGTAACAATGGGCGAAGACGCTCCGTCAACTACAACGCTTCGTCTTAACCTCGCGAGTGAGCCTGATCACCTTGATCCTGCGCTGAACAGCTCTGTTGACGGCGCATGTCTTGCAGTTAACTCATTTGCAGGTCTTTATACATATGATAAAGAGGGTAAGACAATTCCCGACCTTGCTACAGGTTATACTGTTTCCGAGGACGGACTCGAGTATACCGTAAAGCTTAAGTGGTCTGATGGTTCAGAACTTACGGCTGCTGATTTCGTATATTCATGGAAGCGTGCTGCTGCTGAGATTACTGCTTCTGACTATGGTTATATGTTCGACAACTTTGTAGGTTATCCGAACGAGCTTGCAGTCGAAGCTCCCGATGCGACAACTCTTACATTCAAACTTAAAGCTCCCTGCGCATATATCGAAGGACTGTTCGCATTCCCGACCTTCTTCCC
>CALGZV010000156.1 GCA_937934385.1 uncultured Clostridia bacterium
CTGGCGGAAAGCTGCGGAACAGTGGTTACACAGTATGATATGGATACTGTTGCGGCGCTCGGACTCTTGAAGTTCGATTTTCTCGGCCTCAGGTATCTTACCATTATCTCGTCGGCTGAAAAGAGCATACGGGAAAATGCTCCTGATTTTGATATAACAAAGATTCCTGAGGACGATAAGAAGACATTTGATCTTATCAGCCGCGGCGATACAAGCGGCATATTTCAGCTTGAATCCGCGGGAATGAGGCGTATGCTCGGAAATTTCAAGCCTGTATGTATTGAAGATATAATGGCGGCGATCGCGCTTTACCGTCCGGGACCGATGGAATCTATACCGAAATATCTTGCATCGCGCGAGGGAAAAAAGCCTGATTATTTAATCCCTGAGCTTGAAGCTATAATCTCAGACACCTGCGGATGTATAGTATACCAGGAGCAGGTAATGCAGATATGCCGCGAGATCGCCGGATATACATACGGACATGCTGATATCGTCCGCAGAGCGATGAGCAAGAAAAAACACGGCGTAATGGAGCAGGAGAGGATTGCATTTGTTGACGGTGCTGCCGCGCGCGGACATGACCGTGACAAAGCAAACGCTCTGTTTGATGAGCTTGTGAGCTTTGCATCATATGCATTTAATAAAAGCCATGCGGCGGCTTATTCGGTAATATCCTACAGAACAGCATGGCTGAAGGCGCATTACAGACGCGAATACATGGCTGCACTGCTTATATCGGTTCAAGACAACACCGATAAGCTTGCGTTTTATATGAACGAATGCCGGGAACACGGAATAGCGATCCTGCCTCCGGATATTGCAGAGAGCGGAATAAACTTTCAGGTCTGCAAGGACGGGATCCGTTTCGGCTTTGCCGCTATACGGAATATAGGATACAGTTTTGCCCAGGAGATAACCGAAGAACGTTCAGGTTCGCCGTTCCGCTCTTTTTACGATTTTGCAAAGCGTATGTCGGGAAAGCTGAATAAGCGTCAGGCGGAATCTCTTATACGGTCCGGTGTGTTCGATTCGCAGGGTATAAACCGCAGTATGCTGCTCGATGCATATGAACAGATCATTGATGATCTGTCAAAACGCAGCATGAGCGGGGTCGACGGACAGATAGGACTTTTCGATCTTGATTCGGAGAAAAAAGACGGGAACTCTGCTCCTGATTTTGTGTACAGGGAGCTTCCGGAGTTTCCTCTCCGGGAGAAGCTTGCTCAGGAAAAGGAAAATACGGGCTTTTATTTTTCCGGACATCCTCTTGACGATTATCGCGGTAATCCGGTGCTTCGCTTTGCTGAAAATATAACATCGCTTAAACTGAGATTTTCGCAGGATTCCGATAATCTGAAAAATGCCGCCGGATACAGTACGTCTGTCGGAGGAATTGTTACGCGCGTTACCGAAAAGACTACGAAACGCGGCGACAGAATGGCATTTATTACGCTTGAGGACGGCGGACCGTCGCTTGAAGCGATAATCTTTCCGTCTGTTTATGAGACGGCAAGGCCCTGCCTTATAGTGGGTACGGCGGTAGTTTTGAGAGGAAAAGTAAACGTTGATGATGACGGGGAGCATTTTGAACTGTCACTTATTGTTTCGGAGGTGATTCCATTGAATCGGACGGATGCGGGTGTATCCGGCGCTGTTGCCGCAGACGGTGCGGAGTATAATGTAACCGGCGCAGGGAGTTATGTGCCGAAGCAGAATTCTTCTGAGAAAAATTCAGATATTTCGCGTCAGACGGTGGTTGAAAAGCTGTTTTTGCGACTGCCGGATCTTTTATGTGAAAAATATAAAAAGACGATGAATCTTCTGTCGATATTTACTGCCGACAGTATGCAGCCCGGTGGAGTTCAGGTAGCGCTGTATGATTCGTCCGAAAAAAAATATCTGCCGTACGAAGGCGGGCGTGTAATGCTGTCAGATGTAGTATTGAATGAACTGTGTTCAATGCTCGGACGTGAAAACGTCGTACTTCGCAGAAAAGTAAAATAGAATTCAGGAAATTTTAATCTGACAGAGAAAAATGTTATGACAATATTAGATAACCATTCATAATATATTCAAAATGATGAATTATAATAGTGAAAACGGAGGTGTATGCAGGTGAACGAACGTGATTCAGACGGACGCGAACATATAAATAAATCTAATTCTGCCGGGATTCCAAAGCGAACCGGGAAAGGTTCTGAGGATATAGAGGCTCAGCTTCCCAAGCGAACCGGACAGCACAGTGACGATATACGTCAGGAGCTTCCGAAACGCACGGTATCCCGCAGCGGAAATGTTCCGCCGGATATTCCGAAAACAAATACCGCTGCAAGCAGCGGAGCAGATGCGGTGCAGCGTACTTCCGGCCGCACCGAAAGTACGGCTGCGGGACTTCCTGAGCGTAAAAATATGATACCGTCAGCGGGACAGCGTAAAATCGCTTCGGCAGGCGCTTCCGGACCGAAAAAAAATAATGCAGGACAGAATCTTTCCAGGATCCGTGCAAAGGGAATGGATATGCGCGGACTTACTTCAAAGGCTGACGGCCGTTCCTCCGGAGGACAGAATTCCGGTGCGGACAGGGCGGGAAAAACTACCGACTGGAATAAAGAAATACGAAAATCTGCAAGAATTGCCGGAAAGGTTTGCCTTAAGGTCCTTTCGTATGTTATGAATATTCTGCTTACACTGATGCTTATCGGTATCATAGCCGGAACGATAATGGGATGCGCATTCCTTTATTATATAAACAATTATGTTGACGGAAGCATTGATAATTTCGATATGTATATGAGCGAGCAGGACGCAAGCACGTCGGTCTATTATATGGACTGGGAGGACAGAGCGAGCGGAATAGGTACGCCTGTTGAAATAGAGGATCAGCGGCTTTACGCAAAGGAAAACCGCATGATCGTTTCATACAAAGACGTTCCGAAATATCTCATTGACGCATATGTTTCAACAGAAGATCACAGATTCTGGACGCATTCGGGTGTCGACTGGATCAGAACCATACGTGCCGCGCTTAACTATTTTCTCGGATCGTCGAGCTTCGGAGGCGCCTCTACGATTACTCAGCAGGTGGTAAAGAATCTGACGGAGTATGATGATATTACGATACAGCGCAAGGTTCAGGAGATCATGTGCGCATTGAATCTTGAAAAAACCAAAGATAAGACCGAGATCATGGAGCTTTATCTTAATCTTGTATACTGCTCAAGAGGCTGTTACGGAGTTCAGTCTGCCGCATATGTCTATTTCGGTAAAGACGTCAGTGAGCTTTCGCTTGTAGAATGTGTTGCGATTGCAGGTATTACACAGGCTCCGACTAAATATGATCCTGTTTCAAATCCCGAAAACAATAAACAGAAGCGTCAGAAAATGCTTGATAACATGCTTCATTACGGAAATATAACACAGCAGGAGTATGACGAAGCATATAACGCCGATCTCGTTCTCAACTACAGCAAGAGCAATGCTGAGAGTTCAAGCGGATCGAATGTATTCAGCTGGTATATGGAGGCAGTGTTTGACGAAGCCAATGAGCTTCTTCAGGAGGAAAGAGGTCTTTCATATTCTGCTGCGCAGAAGTATATCTATACCGGAGGCTTGCAGATCATCACGGCGATGGATCCGCAGATACAGAATATACTCGAGGATTATTATGAAAATGATGCGAACTTTCCTCGTATAAACAATTCCGGAGTTCAGCCGGAATCGTCCATGGTCATAATCGATCCGTATTCGGGAGATGTTGTCGGACTTATCGGCGGAAGGGGACGCAAAACACAGAATCTTATTGAAAACTGTGCTACCGAAACACTGAGATCGCCGGGTTCATCCATAAAGCCGATCTCTGTTTATGCGCCTGCGATTGAATATAATGTTATAAATTACGCAAGTGTTATTGATGACAGTCCCGTAAATTTCGGAGAAGTAACAACAGATGCTAACGGTAATAAAGTGTATTCGCGTCCTGACGGATATCCTCAGAACTATTCCAATACTTACCGGGGACTTACAACTATTGACTATGCAGTAACAAACTCGCTGAACACAGTGGCGTATAAGGTGCTTGATATGCTTACGCTCGACCGTTCGTTTGATTTCGTAAAAAACAAGCTTCATATGAACAGCCTTCTCGACAGCTATGAAACTAAGAGCGGTATGATTCTTTCCGACAAGGACTATTCGGCGCTTGCTCTCGGCGGAATGAACTACGGCGTTACTCTTCTTGAGCTGACTGCCGCATATCAGATATTCCCTAACAACGGAGTTTATAATACGCCTCACACTGTCCTTCAGATAAAGGATAAAAACGGAAATATTATTGTTGACAGGGGCATCGAAAGTGAGGTTGTTATAAGCGACCAGACAGCAACAATCATGACAAAGCTGCTTGAAAATGTTGTCCGCCGCGGTACGGCAAGCTCGATAACTCTTAAAAACAGGGTTGACGTTGCAGGAAAAACGGGTACAACGACAGATGACCGCGACCGTTGGTTTGTCGGATATACGCCTTATTATGTGGCGGGCGTATGGTTCGGGTACAAGATGCCTCAGAGTCTGAGTGCGTTCTCTGCTTCTGTTCCGCCGTCCGCAAAGATATGGGATGATGTAATGAATAAAATTCAGGATATCATCGCAGAGAGGTGTACCGAAAAGGGAGAGGCTCTGAAAACATTTGTTGATGCCCCCGGAATTATTGAGTGCAACTATTGTATTGATTCCGGTAAGGTATACGGTGATACATGCCGCAATGATCCGAGAGGAAGCCGTGTTGCAACAGGTTACTTTACACTTGCTACAATGCCTACCGATCCTTGCGATACACATGTAATGGTAAGCTATGACGGAAACAACGGTGTTGCAAACACAGGCTGTAAAACGAATAAAAAGGTTGCGCTTCTGAATATTCCGACAAGAAACTTTCCGGTTCAGGTAAGGATTACAGATGCACAGTACACATGGCGCGATATAGGCTCGTATGATTTTTGTACCGATCCGTCGCTGCCATTCTATGCCGCTGCACTTACACCGGGAACATTTACGGGTATTTCGGGCGGCGGCGTGCAGTTCAACAGAGGTTGTTCCGAGCATGGCAAGGCGGAGGAAACAACGGCTGCACAGACGGAGGCGGTAAGCGAGCCGGAAACAGACGCTTCTCCGGAAACTAAAAAGCCTGCGGCGTGACCGTAAGCTCTGTAGCAGTTATTCGCATGAGTAATTTTCCGGCTTATGATGATCTTTTGTTAATGTAACTGACGGTTGGCTTTTTTGGCGCTTAAGGTATTGTTTTATATCTGATATGAATACGGATATATAAAAATATAATTTTTTTAAAATAAAAAGCTGCGGAATTAAAACCAAACGTAAATAAAAACATAAATGCAGGGCAGGTCTCATATATTGAAAAGGGACCTGCCCGCTTTTGCGGTGTGTCCGAAACTTGTATGATGCAGGGGTATGCCTTTGCCGAAAGGAACGGTACAGCCATGAAAATTAAAAAAACATTTCCGAAAATACGCGCTGATCTGTGCAGGATAAATGCTAAAACTACGATTATAGCGGCCGCGGCGGTTCTTATTGTAGGATTTCTTGTATTTATTTCGGTAGGAAGAAGCCGTATTTATTCCTGTTTGCTTCTTCCGTCCTTCGCGCCGCCGCGTATTATTTTTCCGATAGTCTGGACAATTTTATATTTGCTTATAGGAGGCTGCGCCGGAGCGATATACGGAGTGTGCGATAAATGTTTCGAAACACTGAAGTACAAAAGTCTTTTGTTTTTCGTACTGATGCTGTTTCTGAACTATGTATGGTATCCGGTATTTTTCGGCGCGGGAGCAAGATTTATTGCACTTATAATCTGCGGCGCACTGATTGCTATTACACTGCCGATAAGAGTCATGTTCGGTAAATTCTTTCATACTGCGAAGCTGATAATGACTGTGTATCTTGTATGGCTGTGCTTTTCATTTTTACTTTGTCTTGCCATTGTATTGATAAATTGAAGGGGAACATATAGACAAAAAACGACAAATATGTAATTTTGTATTGCACTCGTATAAAAAATCTGTTATTATAGATAATGCAGGATAATAATGTGTGAGGCATGAAGACGCAGATGTTTCATAAAAGATCGGTGAGATAACTCACAGAATAAACGGAATAAAATGAATAAAAGAAAGCTTATATATACTGCGGCGCTTACCTTTGCTGCGGTAATAGTCGGAGCAATCGGCTCAGCGTGTTCGCGCGATGAACAGAACCTGAATCCGAATACAGAGGAGCATGATGTGCCTCCGGTTTCGGCAGCGGAGGAAGTTCGGGGCGTATGGATTGCATCTGTATATAATATAAATTATCCGTCGTCACGTGAACTTGACGCATCGGCGCTGAAATCCGAAATTGACGAAATTATAGACTGCGCTGTTGAAAGCGGGCTGAATACCGTATGTTTTCAGGCGCGTCCGTCCTGCGATGCCCTGTATGATTCCGGAATATTTCCGGTATCGTCGGTAATATCTGCCGGCAGGGTACTTCCGGACGGATTTGATCCGCTCGGATATATTGTAGCAAAGGCACATTCGGCAGGCATTGATGTAATAGCATGGATAAATCCGCTGCGGGTAACGGCTTCAAAGGCAGATGACAGAGAAGCGGCATTTGCGCAGCTTTCACAGGAAAGTCCTGCTGCACAGCATCCGGAGTACTGTGTTTTTTACGGCGGCGGACTGTGGCTCGATCCCGGAATACCGGACGTCAGACAGCTTGTTGCCGACGGCGTTCGTGAAATTGTCACTTCATATGACGTTGACGGAGTAATATTTGACGACTATTTTTATCCGTATCCGTCTGACGGAGATATTTACGACGATTCCGCAAGCTATACTGAATTCGGCGGAGGAAAAGAACGGGGCGATTTCAGACGCGAAAATGTGAATGAGCTTGTAAGACTGTGCGGAGAAACTGTAAAGAATGCTGATGCCGATTTGAGCTTCGGTGTTTCTCCTTTCGGGATATGGAGGAATTCCTCGACCGATCCCAGAGGAAGCGATACCGCCGGGCTTCAGGCATATGACACACTTTACTGCGATGCGCTTGCATGGATAGACGGCGGGTATATTGATTATATAGCGCCTCAGCTTTACTGGAGCGGAGATAATCAGAAGGCGTCATATGATATTCTTCTTAAGTGGTGGAGCGATGCAGTAAAGGGCAGCAATGTAAAACTTATGATCTCTCACGGTACATATAAGATCTCCGAATGGAACAGCTCAGATGAGATCGCACGTCAGATCGCAGAATCGCGTATGGTATCTTCGTATGCCGGAGGTCTTCATTACGGTTATGCAGCTATCCGTGACGATGTTCTCGGAATAAAGGAAAAACTTGCAGGACTGTATTCGCCGTCAATGTCTTATACAGACTGATGACCGGCATATTATCATTGCGCAAAAATCAGTGCTGTTTATCATGACTTTGTAAACAAAACGGCTGTTGTACAGACATAATTTTCTTATGAGATTACTCCGCTTACGGATACTGTACAATCGGAGAATTACCATATATTTAGGGGTAGCATTTTTCTTTCCGAACGCTTATAATGTAAGTAAGCGTTATATATAAACAGGCTTAATTTTTATTTCTATAAAATACAGCGGATCATGACTTGCCGTATGATGCAGAGCAGTATGATCCGAAGCTTTTCGGAAAGGACAGATACCTGAGATGGAATTCATAATGATAAGTGACAGTAAGCTCAAGATCGCTCTCACTCCTGCAGATATGAAGGAATATTCGCTCGATTGTGAGACGATAGATTATGACAAGACGGAGACAAGAGCTGCATTTTGGCAATTTTTTGATGATGTTAAGCTAAGAACAGGATTTGATGCCGCATCTGACCGGATATTCGTTCAGATATATTCGTCTGTCGGCGGAGGATGTGAAATGTATGTTACTAAGCTTGCGGAGGAGCCGGAAGCAGATATTCAGGAGCCGGAGGCCGGAGAACAACGGGAAAAGCATCCGCTCAGTATCGCGGTGAATGATCCTGAAGCAGCCGGCTGCTGCGGTGAATCTGCATTACCGTATGAAAAAGATTACAGCACTTCAGATGAAGCAGCAAACAATAATGTTCCGTCAGATTCAGCTCAGCGATACATATACCGTACAGAATCGATAGGCGAGCTTCTCGGACTTTGCGGATATCTCGGAGGAAGAAACGATATAGCTGCAAGCTCCGCATACAGTGATCCTATTGGCGGAAGATATTATCTTATGATCGAAACACTTGCATGCGGCAGGGAAATTATTCCTCTTTCAGCATATCTTGATGAATACGGAGAGCCTTGTCCGTCAGGCGCAGAGATGTATATTGCTGAACATATGAACTGCATATGCCGTGAAAATGCTGTCGGTATATTAGCTGATCTTATGTGATAAGGTGTGCATAAAGAAGTAATACATATACCGGATATTTCGGAGACGTTTTAAATTAAAGGACTTTATAAAGTGAAAGGAAAGAAAATGGAACTTACATGGGAAGCACTCGAAGAAGAATGTAAGAACTGCCGTAAGTGTCAGCTCGGTGAAACAAGAACAAACTGCGTATTCGGAGCGGGAAGCAAAAACGCCGATCTTATGTTTATCGGCGAAGCTCCGGGAGAAAAAGAGGATCTGTCCGGGGTACCGTTTGTCGGGCCTGCAGGAAAGCTCTTTGATAAATTTCTCTATGCGGTCGATATACCGCGTGAGGAAGTGTACATAGCTAATATGCTGAAATGCCGTCCTCCGAGAAACCGCGATCCGCTGCCTGCCGAGCAGGATGTCTGTATCGAATATCTGCGCGGTCAGGTGCGCCTGATTAAGCCGAAGATGATAGTGTGTCTCGGAAGAATATCCGCGATGCGGCTGATACGTTCCGATTACCGTATTACACGTGAACACGGTACATGGGTTAAAAAGGGAAATATGTGGATAACCGCGGTATATCATCCGTCGCTTCTTTTGCGCGATCCGAGAAAGAAGGACGATATGCTGATCGATATGAAAGCGATAAAAGAACGCCTTGATGCGCTTAAAGCCGGAATTGAGCTTTAATTCGATGTCATAGCTGTGTAATTCATAATTTATTTGCCCGGAAAAGACGGTTTTTACTTCAAACAGAGCTTCTGAAGCATATAAGGTCTACTGCTATGTGCTGTATCTTTTACCAAAAGTTTGCTTGACAAACCGGAGCCGCTGTGATATACTGTAGAGGACAGATCGCGGATGCATATTTTATTGCATCAATCTGTAAATAAAACAGGAGAGGACAGATACGGATATGAGAGTAAAGATCAATCTTGACACTATGACCGATATCAACGATTTTGTAAAGCTGATGACAGGCTACGGCGGAAATGTATTTCTTACCGATAAAGACCGTCACTTTATTGTAAGTGCAAAATCCATGCTCGGAGCTATCTACTCAATGGAATGGGGCGAGATATGGTGTGAATCGGAAGACGACATATACCATCTGCTCTCGCGCTTTATATCTCAGGAATAAAGGCTGCAATATGCCTGAGCCCGATATCGGCGCGCTAAATCAATTCCGGAACTGCGGATAATGCTCCGTTTATTCCGGCTGATATGGAAAATCAGGTCCGCTGCCGTCTGACAGTGTCACGGCGGCGGACTTTTTTTGAGTAACATGGACAAAATGAACATTTGCTGTGATCGGGTGTATTATTTGCCGTCTGATGCGGACAGGCTTTGATATGCCTGAATCGCAAAGCAAAACGGATTACTTTTACGCCGGTGTACCGCGGCGGAACGGAGATAAAAAATGACTGACAGAATCAGCTCAGGACACGTAGAAATAATAGATTATGTTGCCACCTGTCTTTTCGGACTTGAAAAATTTGTCGGCGAGGAGATCGGCGCGCTCGGATATGAACGGACATTTACAATGGACGGGCGTGTCGGTTTCCGCGGTGATATAGATGCAATTGCGCGGTGCAGCCTTTGGCTCCGTACCGCGGAGCGGCTGTACATCAGTGTCGGACGTTTTACCGCAGATACTTTTGATATGCTTTTTGAGGGTACAAAGGCGCTTCCGTGGGAACGGTATATAGGAAAAAACGATGCGTTTCCCGTAAAAGGACATTCTGTCAGGTCGCAGCTCTGCAGTATTCCGGACTGTCAGAGTATAATAAAAAAAGCAGCGGTTGAACGTCTGCGGTCAAAATACGGAATTTCTTATTTTGAAGAAACCGGAGTGAAATATCAGATAGAATTTTTCCTTTTCAAGGATGAAGTTACCCTTATGATAGATACTTCGGGAATGACCTTGCATAAACGGGGCTACCGTGTACTGTCCGGCGAAGCGCCGCTTCGCGAGACACTCGCGGCTGCGATTGTAAAGCTGTCGCGGCCGCGTGAGGAGGTTTTGCTCTGGGATCCTTTTTGCGGATCGGGAACTATTGCGATAGAAGCGGCGCTTATTATGACAAACAGAGCGCCTGGTATGCTGAGAGGCTTTGCCGCGGAGGAATTTGCATTTGTTCCGAAGGAAAGCTTTAAAATTGCGCGCGAACAGGCTGATGATGAGATAAAACGTGATTCTGCCTTTGAGGCTTATGCTTCCGATATAGATGATGCTGTGCTGCAGATCGCATTGCATAATGCCGAAAAGGCAGGAGTATCCGACCGTGTGCGGGTATTTAACCGCGATGCAAGAGATATTGACAGTGAAGGAAGACGCGGTACGGTAGTATGTAATCCGCCGTACGGCGAAAGACTCGGAACTGCCGCTCAGGCGCGTGAATTATACCGTGATATCGGAAAGAGCTGGCGCAGACTCGAACGCTGGCAGAGATATATTCTGACCTCAGATGAGGAATTTGAACGCTTTTACGGTACACGCGCCGATAAGGTGAGACGGCTTTATAACGGAATGATAAAATGCGGACTGTATCAGTATTTCAGGAACAAGTAACATGCGTGTCTGCGCAGAATGTGTGTGTTAAAGAATTAAATATGAAAGGAGGATTTTCCCGGAGATGAATGAAACGGAATCAGATATTTCATCTGTTAAAGGAGATCAGTCTGTCGGAGTAGGTTTTGCACAGGGATTGCGAGACGGACTTCCGATCTGCCTCGGATACCTTTCCGTATCCTTTGCTTTCGGAATATATGCAGTCGGAAGCGGAATAGGTATACTTGAAACACTGCTTATCTCAATGATGAACCTTACATCAGCAGGACAGCTCGCTGCTGTTCCTATAATAGCATCTGCCGGAAGCCTTGCGGAACTGGCGCTGACGCAGCTTGTTATAAATATGCGTTATGCGCTGATGTCGGTGTCCCTGTCGCAGAAGCTCGCTCCTGATGTGAGAACAGCCGACCGCTTTGCTATTGCTTTCGGCAATACGGATGAGGTATTTGCAGTTGCCTCGTCGCGTCCGGGCGCTGTCGGAAGGAGGTATCTTTACGGACTCATAATTCCGCCGATAATAGGCTGGTGCAGCGGAACATTCATAGGAGCCGCGGCAGGAAAAATACTGCCTCAGATCGTTATCTCGTCGCTCGGAATCGCAATATACGGTATGTTTATAGCGATAGTCGTTCCTCCGTCCAAAAAGAGCCGCCCGGTTGCAGCTGTAGTTCTGTTTGCGGCCGCACTCGGATGTGTATTTGAGTATGTACCGGTCCTGAAAAATGTATCGGGCGGTTTTGCCGTAATAATTTCTGCTGTCGCTGCTTCTGCGATAGCTGCTCTGATCGCACCTGTTCCGCGGGAAAACGAAGTATGCGCTGATGATATGCTTTGCGCGGAGGAGGATTCGTAATGAGCTTTACGGTATTTCTTAAATACCTTCTTGTAATGGCAGGGGTTACATACCTTATACGTATGATTCCGTTGGTCCTTATCAGGCGTAAGATAGAAAACCGTTTTATCCGGTCGTTTTTGTACTATATACCGTATGCGGTTCTGTCTGTTATGACGATTCCGGCGATCTTCTCATCAACCGGTTCAGTACCGTCTGCTGTATGCGGATTTGCCGTGGCAATTTTACTTTCATTTTTTGATAAAGGACTCCTCACCGTTGCAGCCGGTTCGTGTGCGGCAGTGCTTGTGTTTGAGCTTGCCGAAAGGCTTTTAATGTAAATCAGACTGATATCTCGGACAGTATCTGAAAAATATCACGGCTTTCGTGATATTTTTTTGTTGACTTTGACGTTTGTTTGTGGTAAAATAATAAAGGGAGATTATCCCGGAATGAAATGTGCAGACGCATGAAGCTGCCGCAGTATTTCCGTAATCGGTATACAATCCGATCTGATTCGGAGCGGTATTGCCGTGCGCTTGCCGGTGCCGCATGAGCAACGGAAGGAGGATTTACCGATATGCATAAAATTATTACAGTAGGCAGAGAATTCGGAAGCGGAGGACGCGAACTCGGCAGACGGCTTGCTGAGGAGCTTGGTATCGAATATTACGACAAGGAGATAATTGCCGAGATATCAAAGCATACGTCGCTGTCAGAGGAGTATATAAAGCAGGTTGTCGAATGCCGCCCGCATCATCTTTATCCTATCACTATAGGGCACAGCCTTGCATACGGCGATAACTATGTTTTTCAGCAGATACAGTCTGTGTATTCGGCGCAGTGTACGATAATACGTGAGATGGCTGAAAAATCACCGTGTGTTATAATAGGGCGTTGTGCTGACTATATTCTGAAGGATTTTTCTCCGAGCCGTATTTTTGTTTATGCTGACATGGAGAGCCGCGTGCGCAGATGTATGGAGCGCCGCAACGACGGAGAGGATTATACCGAAAAGGAAATGAAGCAGCATATAAAGGAAATAGACAGGAACAGGGCTAAGTATTATGAGTTTTATACAGGTCTGAAATGGGGAGATAAGTCGAATTACGATCTCTGTATTAATACGACCGGACTTACCGTAAAAGATATCGCTCCGTCTGTTGCAAAAATGTTTTTCTGAGAATTTTAACAAAAAAGAAAAGGTATCTGCAGCCGTCTGTCAAACGATTTTGACAGGCGGCTTTTTCGGTACAATTCGGCAAATCAGGATAATAACCCGCCTCGCCGGCCGCAATCAAAGCTTGCGGGCGGGTACCCCGGAACCTTGTTGATTCAAAAGAAAAATACAGACCGGAATATGACTTCCGGTCTGTCTGATTTATTGGCTGCCGTAAGATATTCTGATGATTATCTGTAAGTTCCCGATCCGAATTTTGACGATGCAATGCGAATTATTCTCTGAACTGCGGGCGAGAGTATAAGAGACAGCGCAAGTTCGATAAGAAAGTTGACTGTGAGTACCGATATGATAACAAACATGAAAATATTGACGCCATTATCGTTCCATTGTTCGTATACAGGGAGAAAGAACGCGTAAACTCCGAGTATATATATTCCGGTGTTGATTACCGGAACTGCGGCTGACGCCGCTATTGCACCGGGCAAATCACGCCGGCCGTCTTTATTTATGAGCTTATATATAAGTCCTGCCGCAAATCCTGCCGCAGCCGTCTTTAAGATACATAAAATAACGGTCACAACAGGGTTGTGCGGTATAAAAAGAGCAACTGTAGACGGAGCAAAGCATGTCATTATTCCGTTTACTGCTCCGATAAAAGCTCCTGCGGACGGACCGTATATGCATGCTCCGACAATGATCGGGATAAGCGCAAGATTTATGTTTACCTGTCCGATGGTGATAAATCCTGAGATATAATTAAGTATTATTTCAAGTGCCGTTATCAGAGCGATTCCTGTCAGCTTTTTCACTTTCGCCGTGCTGTTCATATCTATTTCCTTTCTTTATTATATAGATGGTAAAATATGATTTTGTATGTATTTTTCTCTTTAGATTATTATATTATTCCGGTGTTCAAAAGTCAATACAAATATGCTTCGTCTGTGATAATAAATTTTTTGCGGGTTTATTTACGGCTTTTGATTTTTAGCAGCTCGAGGCTGTTTCTGATACGAAAAATAAATCGGTATCGAATTTTTTTCGGTTGTCTGATTTAATTTGATATATTTAACTTTTGGTGTGAAAAATATGAAAAAACAGTTGACACGCTGTATTTTTTATGATAAAATAAATTTTGCCGCATGAAACAGGCAGGTATAATTATGCTGTTATGCATTTTTTACCTATAAGCGCAGCGCCTGCACAGCGAGTTCGGGGCAAAGACCCCTTTATGAAAGCGAGGTGCTTTTCGTGTTTGCAATTATCGAAACAGGCGGAAAGCAGTACAAAGTAGCCGAGGGCGATATCATCTTCGTTGAGAAGCTCGATGTCGAAGAAGGCGCAACCTATACCTTTGATAAGGTATTGGCTCTTTCCAAGGATGACACATTCAAAAGCGGGGCTCCGTATGTTGAAGGTGCTTCCGTAACAGCTAATGTCGTAAAGAACGGCAAAGGCAAGAAGATCACGGTTCTGCGTTACAAGTCAAAGAAGAATGAGAAGAGAAAGCTCGGTCACCGTCAGCCTTACACCAAGGTTCAGATCGGTCAGATCGTGGGCTGAGCAGAAATAACTGCACTTGACTGCAGGAAAATCTGCGGTCGGAATTTTGTATTATGACAAAAGTAACATTTTACAAGAAAAACGGCGTATACTACGGCTTTCGTGAGACCGGCCATGCCGGACTTAACGAATTCGGCGGAGTTGACGAGCTTTGTGCGGGACTTTCCGCGATGACAATGCTTGTCGTTAATACCATAGAGGTGTCTTTTGCCGGTACGGTCGATTATTCATACGATCCTGATACGACGGACATTCAGGTCGTTGCCGGGGATGCTCTTCCTGAGTCGGGATGTGATGAAAAAAAGCAGTATGCGATCGCCGGAATAATTCAGGGATATTTTCTTCAGCTTACGGACATGCTCGAAGATTATTACGATTATCTTGAGGTGGATGAGACGGAGGAAGGTCCGCTTGCCGATATCGGCTGAAAGTTTCGGAGTAAAAAAGAATTAGTTTGATTGATAAGGAGAGAAAGACCATGCTTAGATTAGGTTTGCAATTCTTTGCACACAAAAAAGGTGTTGGTTCCACAAAGAACGGACGTGACAGCGAGTCCAAGCGTCTCGGCGTAAAGCGCGCTGACGGTCAGGGTGTTGTCGCAGGTAACATTATCGTTCGCCAGAGAGGAACGCATATCCGTCCCGGCAATAACGTCGGAATCGGATCTGATGATACACTGTTTGCTCTTATAGACGGTAAAGTCAAGTTTGAGCATATTACAGGCGGACGTAAGCGCGTAAGCGTTTATGCCGACTGATCGGAATCACATAAACACATCGGAAATCGGCAGACTGTGCATAGAGTGCGGTCTGCTTTTCCTTTTGTAGCAAAAAATTCTTTATATCAGAGCTGTTGATCTGTAAAAATTTAATTGCAGAATTCCGTTTAAAGCCGCTTTCCCCCAAATTATATCTGCATATTTCGTATGGACTATTGTGCTTGTTTGAATAACGTATTTTGGACTGTACCGATTTATTTTATTGATTGACCCCCTGCATTCTGAAACAGTTTTATGGTGATTTTCTATATTTAAATTACTGATCTATTTGATACAAGCTTTTTCTTAAATAGTATTGAATATTAACCTTAGCTGCTCAACCAATATAATTTTAAAAAAATTTAATTAATTTCGGTAAAAAACACGAAAAAAAGCAGATATTTAAAACAAGCGAAACAGTATATATATATATTATTCATAAATCGGTGTTACAATACAATTGAATAATTAATGGCATAGGGTACAGTTATTCAAGGACAAATGTAATGCTGGAAATACTGATCTTTCTAACGAAAAAGCATGCAGACATACAGCAAATCAAAAGAAAGGAAGAATTTTAACCCATGAAGATTACAGATATCAGGATAAAAAAATGTAACAGACCGGGACCCATGAAAGCCATTGTTTCTGTAACGCTTGATAATGAAATGGCGATACATGACATAAAGGTTATCTATGCACAGGAACGTTACTTCGTCGTAATGCCTAACCGTAAAAATTTCGACGGAACATATCGTGATATTGTCCATCCGATTAACAGCAGCAGCCGCAACTACTTTGAAAAAGAAATCATCTCCGCATATATGGCGCTTTCTGATAATGATTCGGATGCGGCGGAAATTGAAGCATAAATACGGAAGATACCGGTCAGGTGTAGTGCAGAGAGGGAGGAATCGTTCTCTCTTTAAAATTGTATTTATGATATAGACGGAAAGGATATCTTCGGAGGATATCCTTTTTTGTTATTTGTACTAAACGGATAACCGGTATCTTCTCTGTGCTGCATAGGAGAAAATTTCACTGTTTAAAATAAAATTGAATAAAAATTGCTCTTTTCGTTGACAAACAAGGTAAAAAGATGTAAAATATTTAATTGATAGAAAAGATCATACTTGATGAATAATATAGTGCTTTTCGGAGAAAGGAAAGCTGTTTTATGATAAAAAGCATGACTGCATTCGGGCGTGCAAGCTGTACGGCCGGCGGTAAGAACATAACTGTTGAGATAAAAAGTGTAAATAATCGCTTTCTCGATTGCTCTGTAAAGATTCCCCGCAGATATGGGGCTGCAGAGGATAAAATAAAACCGTATCTGCAGAGCCGCGGAATAGTCCGCGGTAAGATAGATGTGTATATCTGTGTTACACCGGCAGACGGAAGTGATGTCAGTGTCGGGCTTGATACCGGATATCTGAAAGGCTATCTTGATGCGCTATATGTTTTACGCGATCAGTACGGGCTGCGTGACGATATAAGTGTTATGAATGTTGCGGGAAACCGTGATATTTTCATATTTGAACAGCAGGAGTCTGATTCGGATAAGGATACGGAGGATATAATATCTGCACTTTCGGATGCCGTTGATACTTTTCTTAATATGAGAATCAGCGAGGGTGAAAATATTGCCCGCGATCTTTCGCTTAAGATAAAGCATCTCGGAGAGCTTACGGATATTATTGCAGAGCAGGAGCCGCGTTCTGTAGAGGCATACAGGGAACGGCTTGAGGCCAAGCTTCGTTCTGTTCTTGAGGACAGGGGAATGGGAGCGCCGGACGAGGCGCGGATAATAACCGAATG
>CALGZV010000157.1 GCA_937934385.1 uncultured Clostridia bacterium
TATTATCCCGGAAATCCTTCTTTGCGGCGACTGCCATACGGCATTTGCCCATGCGCATATCGAGAAGTTCATACACCTCCGGCGAGTATTCAAGAAGTATATCCTTTCCCGCGACGCCTATATCGGCTGCCCCGCGCTCTACATATATCGCGACGTCGGACGGCTTTACCCAGAAATATCTGACTCCGCGCTCCTCATTTTCAAAAATGAGCTTGCGGTTATTTTCCTTTATAGACGGACACTCAAATCCCGCTTTTTCAAACATGGCATATACTTTTTCGCCGAGCCGTCCTTTCGGCAGTGCAACGTTAAGCATTGTTTTCAACTGTGATCACCTCGCCGCCACTGAATTTCACAAGCTTTTTGTATTTCATACCCTCAGGTATCTGCCGCTGAACAGACACACTCACACCGCCCTCGGTCAGACGCGCCGCCGATCTGCGGACGTTTTCGATAGGTTCGCCTTCTTCGTAGAGAAGAACCGTGTCAACATCGTATTCTCCGCGCGCCGAGCCGATCTGCTCAAGCATATCGAGATAGACCGCAAAACCGATAGCTCCCGAACTGCGCTTCATTTTGTGCATGAGCCTGTCATACTGTCCGCCGGACAGCACGCTGCTCGGAATACCCTCGACAAAGCCCTTGAAAACAAAGCCGCTGTAGTAATGTATATCATCGACGACCGAGAAGTCGATCATCAGATTGCCGAATATGCACTCAGCGTCCAGAGCAGAGATAACGTCGTTCCACTGTCCGAGCGTCTGCTCGCTGACAAGTCCGGAGAGGATCCGCTGAAGCTCCGGCTGAACCTCCCTCGGCGTACCGCGAAGCGTGACGATCGCTTTCATGACCGCGATCATATCTTCGGTAACGCCTGCGTCTGCGCAGAGCGCCGTAAGCTCATGGACATTCTTCTCGCCGATAAGGCGGAGCGCCTCGCTCCTGCTTCCCTCGGGGATTCCGACGCTCTCCATGACCTCGGTAAGCACGCCGAGATGCGAGACCTCAAGTATGCTGCGCTCATCTATGCTGCGCAGGCTCTCGCATGCAAGTCCAAGCACCTCGCAAACGCAATAGCCGTCGATATCGCCGAGCGCTTCAAGTCCGACCTGCATAAATTCCTTGAAGCTGCGCGAGCCTTTTGGTATGCGGTAGACGTTTTCGTTGTAGTAGAGCTTCTGTACCCCGCCTGCGCCGTCTCTTGTATTCTTTACGATAGAAAGG
>CALGZV010000158.1 GCA_937934385.1 uncultured Clostridia bacterium
CGTTATTTGAACAACTGCTTTTGAATGGATAACGCTTGCTGACGCAAGCTACACCTCATCAGTCGCTATTCAGCGACAGCGATTCTCTCAAAGGTGCATCAAAGTTTTCTTTTATAATAAGACTGTACCGCACCTTTGTAAATAATATTTGCACGGCAAATATTATTTTCCAAGTCAGAACACCATTTTAAGGAGAAGCCTGACGGATTCATCAACACTTTTATTTATTCTCCATTTCGAGCAAATACTCGATAAATTCAGCGACGCCGTCCTCTTCATTTGAGGACGTAACAGCGTCAGCTTCCGCCTTTATCTCCGGAACGGCATTACCCATCGCCACGCCGAGTCCTGCGGTGCGGAGCATCGGTCTGTCATTTTCCTCATCTCCGAACGCGACCGTCTGCGCAGGATCTACGCTGAGCATCTCGCAAAGGCGCAGAAGCGCACTCCCCTTTGATACCCCGCGATCGACAAATTCAAGGTATATCGGCGTACTTCTAAAATATCTCACACCATCGCCGATTGCTTTGCACATTCCGGACAGAAAACCGCTTATCCGTTCCTTTGTATCTATGATAAGCATTTTCGAAATGCCCTGCTCCGCTATCCGCTTCATACTGGGCTCATCTCCGAGTATATGAAATTCAGCGTCAGGACAGGTACTGCGGTAATAAACAGTCGCATTGTTAATACGGTTTGCGTAAAGTATCCCGCGCGACCATACTTTCAGAGTTGTATCCTCATTTTCTGCCGCGCGGTATATCTGCATTGCATACGACGGATTCATCGGGCGGTCGTACAGCAGATCGCCTTCGGGAGATACTATCATCGCACCGTTAAAGGTTATCAGCGGAACAGACGGACGAAGCTTTTCCACATATTCCTTTATACCGCTGTATGACCTTCCGGTACATAACGTAAATATCATTCCGGCAGCTTCTGCCGCGCGCACCGCGCTCAGAGTCCGGTCGGTTATCTGTTTTCCGTCGGTCAGGAGAGTTCCGTCCATATCCGACGCTATAAGCTTATACTTCATATTCTTTTTCTTTGATCTCCCTTTCCTGATCCGATGTTTTTCTGTCAAAATGCTTCATTATGGTGCAAAGTGCAGCTACAATCAGTTTTCACAAGCTAATCGCACCGCCGAGGAAATATCCTGCGGAACACAGCGCCGAAAGCAGGCTTTTTACTTACAGTTCCCTGTCAGATTCAATAAGGACTCTGAGTGCATCGACCGCGCATCCGACCGTAGGCGACGTATCCTGATTTTCAGTATCCGAAAAGCCTGCGGCAAACCGCTCCTGATTCCATATCACATGCAGAATCGCTCCGCACCTCACGCCCAGCGACGCGGCAACCGTAAACAGCGCGGCACATTCCATCTCACTTGCAAGCACGCCCAAACGCTTCCAAGCCTCCCACTTCTCCTCAAGTGCGGCGGAAACAGGCATTCTCGACGGATCGTGCTGACCGTAAAAAGAATCCTTAGACTGTACGACTCCTGCGCGGCAAAGTATTCCCGATTCCCGTGCAGCCTGCACAAGCGCGCATGTAACTCCGAAATCCGCCGCGGCGGGATATTCGGGCGGCGCATATTCTCCGCTCGTTCCCTCCTGGCGCACCGCCGCAGTCGCGACCACGCTCTCGCCCGGGACAACACTTTTCGAAATTCCTCCGCATGTGCCGATGCGTATAAACGTATCAGCGCCGCAGGACAACATCTCCTCCATAGCTATCGCTGCAGACGGTCCGCCGATACCCGTCGAGCAGACAGATACCCTCTCCCCGCACAGCGAGCCTGCGATAACCGTAAATTCACGGTTGGACGAAAGCTGTACCGGATCGTCGAAATGCTCCGCTATGGAAGAACATCTTCCCGGATCTCCGGTAAGTATGCAGTATCTTCCGACGTCTCCCGGAAACAGCTTTATATGAAAAGCTCTTTTATCCTCCGTATAGTTCATCGCCATAGTTCTTATCCTTTCCCGCCGGAGCGGCGCACATTAAAATTTCAAAAATCACCGTTAGCTGAATATCAACAAATCTGAATCTATAACGCCGTACACGTTCTTTCCGTGTATCGGACATGGCAGAGACAGCCGCAATCTGCGTATGCGGTCTTTAACCTATACCACGGTTTACAAGCCTTGAGCATAAATACGCATCCGTTATAAGAACCCAACCGCAATCATAGACGGCGGGGCAGTGCCGCAAAGCCTTGTTGTTTTATGGTAAACAAGCGGCGGCCGGAGACACCGACCGCCGCTTTGAAGCTCTATATCTTCCTTTTATCTTCGATCGGTCCGGAATTATTCAAGCTCGAACGCTCCCGTATAAAGCTGATAATAGGTTCCCTTTTCCGCGATAAGCTTATCATGGCTTCCGCGCTCGATTATTCTGCCGTGGTCAAGCACCATGATAACATCAGAATTTCTGACCGTTGAGAGACGGTGCGCGATAACAAATACCGTGCGTCCCTCCATAAGCTTATCCATTCCGCGCTGAACGATCGCCTCGGTGCGCGTGTCTATCGACGAAGTCGCCTCGTCGAGTATCATTACCGGAGGATCGGCAACAGCGGCGCGCGCTATCGCGATAAGCTGGCGCTGTCCCTGCGAGAGATTCGCTCCGTTGCCCGAAAGCTCTGTATCATAGCCCTGCGGCAGACGCGTTATGAAATCATCCGCACCCGCGAGCTTCGCAGCTGCGCGGCATTCCTCGTCGGTCGCGTCGAGCTTACCGTAACGGATATTATCCATAATGGTTCCCGCAAAGATAAAGCTGTCCTGCATCATAACTCCCATCTGGGAGCGCAGGGAGCGAATGGTCACCTTGGAAATATCTACGCCGTCGATG
>CALGZV010000159.1 GCA_937934385.1 uncultured Clostridia bacterium
TGAGTTTTTCATCATAATTCGGGCTGCCGCTTTCAAAGTCTGATACATCAAATATAGAAAGCTGATTATATTCTTCTGTAAAGTTATAACTGGATTTTTTGCTGTCAGCAGAATAACTTGTGCTGATTAACTTTTTTAATCCGAGCATTTCAAAATTCTGCGCAAAAAAACGAGTAAAATTGCTCCATTCCGGGTCGTCACATGGTAATAATACGGTTTTTCCTCTAAATGTATCTGAATCATACTCTAAATAAGCATTGACTTCACGCTGAATATCCTCATATTGTGTATAAAATTCGTCACTTTTGCTTTTGTTCGCCTGTCTTAAAGTGTCGTTCTTTTTTGCCATTATCCTTGCCGCCTTTCTCCACATCGGTATTTACCTCGACAATATCATCGAGACCGCATTCCATAGCAGCGGAAATCCGCGCTAATGTGTAAGTTGATACGGTTTCATTTTTCTCATTTTGGCAAGTACGGCAGTTCTGATACCCGCCTTTTTTCGCATTTCCGTTTTCATAATGCCTCTATCAATTAACAGTTTCTACAATTTCTTATAACTAACCGCCATTGCGTCACCCTTTGCATAGCATATAAATACAAAACAAAGTATAGCACAACGGCGGTAAAATGTCAACATATGTCAATATGTTATTCAGTTTTTAAATATTATATCTGTTTTTTAGATCATGAGTTGTGGCTACATGCTTACTCTTGTCTTTTAAAAAGCGCACAGCTCTCCAAAGTCTGTCTGTCCGCCGTGACTCTTCCGTTTATCACCGTATCGTTTCCTCCGCCCGAGCCTCCGAGAGCCTCGCGAATATCCGACGCGAGCGCGCGGAGCGAATAGCTTTCCGCACTCTTTTCAGGCGCGGCGGCGGTATATTCGTAAAGCCCGTCGGTACCCGAAAAAATCACGCATATACAGTCGGAATATTCCGCGACACGCTGAGCAAGCGCGCGGCGCGCGACCTGATCGAGCAGCGGCTCGAAGATTATCCTTGTGCCGCGCTGAAGCTCACGAGCCATCTCCGACTCAAAAATGCGGTCGCAGAGCGCCGAGCGAAGCTCGCGCACCGCTTTCTTTTCATTCTCAGCCGCTTCAAGCAGGCGTGTCACTCCCTCGGGAAGACTGTCGTCTTTGACCGACAGCAGCGCCGATATTTTATCGGTCGCCGCAAGACGTGCGCGGTGATCGCGAAGCGCAGCCGCTCCGCAGCATACGGTAAGACGCATTCCGCCCTTATATCTCATCGCTCCGATGATCTTTATTTCGCCTATCTGCCCGCTCTGAGACACATGCGGCGCGCAGCAGGCGCAAAGGTCAACGCCCTCGGCGGATACGAGCCGAACCGCTCCCGAGATCTCCTTTTTGCTCCTGTACGGCATCGCCGAAAGCTCCTCCGGAGACGGGAAAAAGCAGTCAAAGCGGATATTGCGCGCGACCGCCCGGTTTGCCTCTGTCTCAAGTAGCACAAGCTCGTCTCCGTCAAGCTCTCTGTCAAAATCGACCGTTACGGAAACGACATTTCCGCTCCCGTCCTCGGACATATGAAAGCCGACGTTGTTACAGCCGAACATGCTAAAAGCAAGTCCGGACAGGATATGCTCACCGCTGTGGTTCTGCATCCTGCAAAGCCGCTTTTCCGCATCGAGTACACCGCGTACCGTCGAGCCCGCCGGGAGAGGCGAGTCGGTCAGATGAACATGCACGCCGTCCCTCTCGTCGGCGGACAGGACATGCACGGTCCTGTCTCCGCATATCAGCACTCCGGAATCCGGACGCTGTCCGCCCCCTCCCGGGAAAAATGCCGTGCGGTCGAGAATGATCTCAAATCCGCCGTCAGCTTCGGTGCATCCGGTGACCTGTGCATAAAAATCAAAAATATCTCCGTTTTTTTCGTATATGCGTTCCGTCATAATGACCTCCGTTCTGCCGCTTATGCGCGATCCGCGCAGCGAATGTTACAGAAAATTTTTCGTAGGTTTCTCTTTATTTCAGCAGCTTTTCGCTCTTTTTGCCCACCGTACTGATGTAAACTCCGTAAAGCAGAGAAATGAGGAAGGACTGAACGGTGCATACCGCTACCTCCTCAAGCAGACGCGGTATCCAGAGGATAAGGAAGCTTCTTCCGTTATATACCGCCAGAACGATCTGCAATATCTTCGTGTTGACCGTCGTCACGATAATCCCCGAAAGGACGGTGGCAAGCATTATCTTGACAAGATACGGGTTGAAATGCCCCCGGATGAATCCCTTTTTCTTTTCCTCTGAGCCTTCCGCCGAGCTTATGCGCTCCGCATGGCGGCGCTCATATCTGCCGACCGATACATCGACCGCAAAATATATCATACCTATGAGTGCGGCAAGCTCAAGCCCGAGAGTGGCAAGCGATATATATGTACAGAGATTCTTGCGGAAAGCGTCGCTGCTGTCAACCTTAAATCCGTCCGAGTAAAGTCCCTTTACCGATATTTCTCCGTCCTTTTTTATACTGTCGAGCGAAAGCACCGTTTCGGGTATATCCTCGGAAAGCACGCACTTAAAGCCGTCTGCCTCCGCGAATTTTTCCGCCGCCGAGCCGCCCTTGCATACAACGGTGACCTTTTCGGCATCGAGTCCGTCAAGCGCGCCGTCCGCAACAGTCTTGTACGACGCGGGAATGACAAGCTCCGTAAGCGAGCCGCAGTCCGCAAACGCGCCCTTACCTATCTTTGTCAGCGGACGGCTACTTCCGTCAAGCTCCGCCGCGGACGGAAGCACGACACGCTCCGCATCGTCGGCGGACACTACCGTAAATACATCATTGTTGTACTTTGCAAGAGATATGACCGCCGCAGACAGAGGACTTTTATCCTGCGCTTCAAGCATTCCGCGTGTACCAATTTCGGTCTGTACAGCGGTAAAACCGCTCATAATGCCGTCGCTCACAAGGCTGACATGCATCGCCGTGCCGAACGCTCCGACAAGCAGTATCGACGCAAGCACGGCCGCGCGAGCCTTTACTCCGGGGCGGCGTGTAAACAGCCTCCATATCAGTCCCTTTAAAACTCCTCCGAGAAACGCTGTCAGCGTCAGCCACGGTATGTAGCTTCCGTCCGGTTTTATCAGATATCCGATGAGATCGGACGCCGCGCTCGCAACACCTCCGTATATCGGACCGCAAAGTATAGCGGGAAACGCGGTAAATACTCCCGACATTCCGATGCGCATACCGTCCGCTCCGAGAAACGGTATTCTGAACGAGAGAAACAGCTTCGCGACGACCGCAAGTCCGATAAATATCGCGCTCAGCGTCATTTTGTAGAGCAGTCTCTTCGACCGCTCGCGCGAGCCTGACGCGGCACGTGCCTGATCTGCGGATTCATTTGTTCTTTTTTTCATTGTTTTTTCCTTTCTGCGACGCCGCAGAAGCATAACCAAAATAAATATTCCCGACGGGTATTCCGCAAGACCTATCGCTCGCAGGACAAAAGCCGGATACTTTGATTCCGTACGGATACGCCGCAAGGCTTGCCGTTTGCAGGACAAAGCTCAGACGCTCCGCAGAAATGAAATCAGGTGCGTACCCGAAAGCATTGCCGCGCCAATAAAAAAGGCCGACGCAAAAGCACCGTCGGCAGGACATATCTCAGTTATGCGACAGCGGGATGCGAAACGCGCACCGCAACCGCGGAACTCTCCGTGTTTTCGTCCGAGAGACAACTCCCCGTTCTCCCGGCACTTTACGCGCGCGTTCTACTCTGTAAATTTGTCCGGACCTTGTATCCTCCGACCGGACGTTTCTTATTATAGCAAATAAAGCCATGTATGTCAACAGTCTTTCGAGTTTTTCCGACTAAATTAAAAAATCCGAAAAAAACGATTGACAAACCGCTGCCAGCGGCGTATAATAACTTTTATAAACCGTAGCAGAGCGGCACAAAACGGAGATAATAAAAATGTTCTACAGCTTAAAGCAGAACCGATTTTTTAACTTTATATATGCGATGGATAAGATAGCAGCCTGCGGACGCGCCTGAGCGCCGCCGCAGAATATCGGATCCACCGCCGTTTTTCGTACAGAAGCGTGCGGCGGATTTTTTTATTATCTGACTTAAGTTGAAGCTATATACCGAAAGGAAAATCAAAATGGAAACGACCGACCGAAGCACAACTGCGGCGACAGCCGACATAAAAGATATAGAGACCAGAATCTCGGACACCGACAGGCGTATTGCAGAGCTGTTCGAGGAGCGCATGCATGCCGTCCGCGACGAAGAGCTGTACAGATCAGCGCACGGACTTCCCGCCTCCGATCCGGCGCGCGACGCGGATATGCTCGAAAAGCTCTCCGCGCTGATATCCGACGACTCGCTCCGCGCATACTATATAAACTTCATGCGCGGCATGCTCGGAATATCCGACAGATACAGACACCGTCTCGCAAAAGGAATGCGCATCGCCTACAGCGGAGTCGAAGGCGCTTATGCCAATATCGCCGCGCGTAAGATATTCCCCGACGGAAAGGCGATAGGCTTTCCCGGATTCGGCGCGGCATACGACGCGGTAACTTCGGGCGAGTGCGACTGCGCGGTACTTCCGATCGAAAACAGCTACGCGGGCGACGTCGGTCAGGTGATAGATCTGATGTATACAGGAAGCCTCCATGTAAGCGGAATGTACACCCTGCGCGTATCTCACAGCCTGCTGTGCGTTCCGGGCGCCACCGCCGACGATATCCGCAAGGTAGTAAGCCATCCGCAGGCGCTGATGCAGAGCAGCGACTTCTTAAACCAGCACGACTGGCAGCAGCTAAGCATGGAAAATAATGCTGTGGCGGCACAGAAGGTACGCGATGAGAAGGATCCGTCACAGGCGGCAGTCGCAGGTGAGGTGGCAGGAGAGATTTACGGACTCAAAAAGCTGGCAGGTCCGATCAACAACTGTCCGGACAACACGACCCGTTTCCTGATTCTGGCGAAGGATCGCGTCTATCAGGCGGGCGCAGAGAAAATCAGCCTCTGCTTCGAGCTGCCGCACCGCAGCGGTACGCTGTACAGCATGCTCGGCAATTTTATTTTCAATGATGTCAATATGCGGATGATCGAGTCACGCCCGATCCCGGAAGAGAGTTGGCAGTACCGCTTCTTCGTGGACATCGAGGGAAACCTGGAGGATGCCGGTGTGCAGAATGCACTGTACGGAATCATGCGCGAAGCGAAAAATGTAAAAATATTAGGAAATTACTAGACTCTTTAGCTTAGGACAAGATGAAATGGGTTACTGTCCGCGGGAGGCATTTTTGGAACCGAAAGTGCCGCAAAAGAATGTGATGGTAACCGGAAAGGCAAAATGATGGAAGAAAGAAGAAAAAATACGATGATTTTATACCGCAACCTGCGGTATCAGCAGTTATTTGACGATATGTGCAGCCTCTTAAAACCAGAGGAAGGCGGGGCACGCCCGGATGCGTATGCATGCGCGAGCCAGCTCATCGATCTGGCAGTGACCTATGGATTCCGCGGAAACCTGTGGCATTGTTTCCTGGCGTTCTGCATGGCAAACAATGAAAATGCCTACAGCACATCCTGCGAGATCATCGGACCGGTCGGCGGCAGCTTAAGCGAGCTTGCCCGTCACGATTTTGCACAGGTCAGAGAGCTTTTTTCCCTGGATATTGCCTGTCTGGACGAGGCTGAGAACGGCATCTGGTCGGAGATGAAGCATTACGAAAATGCGCTGGAAAACAGCAAGGCGTTCAACCACCGCATCCGCGACCGGATCGTTGAATTATCGGTTTCACTGGAGAATGCGGAGAGTGATCAGGAATTTCAGGATATCGTGACCGAATTTTATAAAGAATTTGGTGTCGGCAAGTTTGGTCTTAACAAAGCATTCCATATTATCATGGATGACGAGGCAAAGCAGGTCGATATCGAGCCGATCACGCGCGTGGAACATATCGAGCTGAGCGATCTGGTCGGCTATGAGCTGCAGAAAGCCAAGCTGATTGAGAATACCGAGGCATTTATCGAGGGGCGCGCGGCAAACAACTGCCTGCTTTTCGGTGACAGCGGTACCGGTAAATCATCCAGTATCAAGGCGATCTTAAATCAGTATTATGACCGCGGACTCCGCATGATCGAGGTGTACAAGCATCAGTTCCGCGGACTGTCAGATGTCCTGGAGCAGATCAAAGACCGCAACTACAAATTTATCATTTATATGGACGACCTTTCCTTTGAGGAATATGAGCTGGAATATAAATATCTGAAAGCAATCATTGAGGGTGGTCTCGGCATTAAGCCGCAGAATGTCCTGATTTATGCGACATCGAACCGCCGTCACTTAATCCGCGAGAAATTCAGCGATAAGCGCGAGCTGGACGACGATCTGCACTCCAACGATACGGTGCAGGAAAAACTGTCTCTGGTTGCGCGTTTTGGCGTCACGATCTACTACGGCTCACCGGACAAGAAAGAGTTCCAGAACATCGTCCGCGTACTGGCAGATAAATACCACATCCATATGCCGGAGGCAGATCTGCTTCTGGAAGCCAACAAGTGGGAGTTAAACCACGGCGGGCTGTCCGGACGTACTGCCACCCAGTTTATTGCAAACTTACGCAGCAAGCTGAAAGGAGAGATCAAGTAATATGACCGTTAAAACCTTTGCCGCTATTGATGTGGGTTCCTTCGAACTGGAGCTGGGAATTTTCGAGATTTCTGCTTCCGCCGGAATCCGCGAGATTGATCATGTGCGCCATGCGCTGGCGCTTGGCAAAGACACGTACAATGACGGACGTTTGAGCCACGAGATCGTGGAGGAAATGTGCGAGGTCCTGAATAAGTTCCGGGAAGTGATGAAAACATACCGGGTATCGGATTACCGGGCATTTGCGAGCAGTGCGCTTCGGGAGGCGCGGAACAGCCAGATGGTACTGGACCGGATTCTGGTGCGTACCGGACTCCGGGTCCGCACGATGAACAACTCGGAGCTGCGTTTTAAGAGTTATAAAGCTGTTGCAGCCAGGGAGGAAGAATTCCAGCGCACCGTGAAAAACGGCGCGGCGCTGATGGATGTCGGATTCGGAAGCACCCAGATCTCCCTCTTTGATGAGGAGGTACTGGTATCGACGCAGAACCTTCTGCTCGGCGTGCTGCGCTTAAGCGAAATGTCAGCACACTGGCGCGTCGATTACCGGAAGATCCCGGCGATCATCGACGAGCTGGTAGAAAATGAATTATACACATTCCGGAAGATATTTTTAAAAGAGCATCAGATCGAGACGCTGATTGCAACCGGCGAGACAATGAACTATATGATCAGCCGCGGTATGCATGAAAAAGGCGGGGCGCGGTTCACGGCAAAGGAATTTGGCGTGTTCTGCGAGAAGCTGATTGGAATGTCCTCGGAGGAGATTCAGGAGCGCTATGAGCTGCCGCAGGATTACGCAGAAGTGCTGATTCCAAGTGCGATTCTCTACCGGAAGGTATTAGACATGACGGGTGCTTCCTATATCTGGGCACCGGGGACGACACTTTGCGATGGTATCGCGGCAGAGTACGCACAGGAAAACCGTCTGGTCCGCTTCCATCATGATTTTGAGGCCGCTTCCCATATCACAGTCCGCTCCCTCGCTGCCATCACAGGCATC
>CALGZV010000160.1 GCA_937934385.1 uncultured Clostridia bacterium
CATGATGTCGCTGGTTCAAGCCCAGCAGGGGGAGCCAAAGAAAAAGCACTTCAAAAGAAGTGCTTTTTCTTTTTGTACTCTTCTCTCTTTTCTAAGAATAAAAAAATAAGTTGGCAAACTTAACCGGTGGTTGAAATCATATTTCGATTGATTATCTTCCGCTTGCACATCTATTCGGTGTTCTGACGGACGTACTCTTCGGTGTTTATGGGTCAGGTTATGAACAAGAGGTAAAGGTGCGCTTGGAAGAGATATTCCGCAGGTGTGACAGTTGTCGGGATGGTGAGGAAGCGCCGACGACGCTGATTATCCTTGATAAATATCGGGAAGCCATGCGGTTATATCCGAACAATGTTACGATCTTGAGCAATGCAATGGCATTTGCGGAAATGGCTCTGACCGGTAACGAATCACAGCTGCACGAATTGATCGGGCAAGACGGGCTCGACAGTATCACGCAGGAAATGATATGTTGGGCGTAACTTGTGATAAAATACAGTACGTCAATGGACTGTGTTTTATCGGCAAAGTCTACCTTGATGAATATTTATGCCCGGCGTAAAAATTGGGACGAAGCATTAAAGCTGGCGGATGCTTTTCCGAACAATATAATAAGAAAAAGCGGGTCGATACACCTCTGCTGGTCGACTGTGCCTTTGGCTATGGCTATGACGGGGACAGCGAATATTCTTATCTAAAACGCAGGTTAGCAAACTTGATCCACGGTGAAGATTTTGCACCTATTGCGCAAAATCCCCGTTATCGGGGACTGGTAGAAAAGATAAAATTATAGAACTCATAAAAAAGATCGAAACACTTGATTTTTTTCTGTTTCTCTGATATACTTATTACACTAAGAGAAGACATATAAAAACCATCGAAAGTAAGGGCGTTTCAAGTGTTTGTCTTTTCGTGTAATAAACACAAAGAAAAAGCACTTGCTTTGTAAGTGCTTTTTGTATGAAATTTGTTTAATAACAGATCAAGTAAATATATATTAATATTACTTGTTTTATATATATTGTATAAATTAAAAAGTCGAAGCTTTTTGTAACAGAACTGTAGTTATATTAATTATTTGTATAATTGAAAGTTTTTATATTTAAAGGACGGATTTCATTATACATCATATATATTTTATCAATTTGCTTGTCAATATGATAATGACCGCAATACCATACGCTGTAGTCAATTTTTTTCTCAATTTTTCCCAGCCATTCTTCTGTGGAATGATCAATATCCAATTTATAGTTTTTCTTTGATTTTGTTTTTGATGATTTATATTTGTTATCTTCCTTTCGTTTTGTTGACATAAACATTTCAGTCGGAAGATATTCTATCGGACAGGTATGAGTCATGATACCGAATATTTGATTATTTTCTGCGCTTAGCTTTTCTTCAAATTTTGACTTTGTTGCACTGTCCGGCATTTCATCTTCCCAAAAAGGCTTGCATTCTTTTAGGCAATATTGCTTATCTACACTGTGGGCACCACCCATTACAATATATTTTTTACCTTCAAAGGTGTAAATCTCTCCGTCAATGGCAAAAAAGATGTTCGGATACTTAGGTTCATAATATACCTTACCGCCGCAAAAGGTGCGAATGCCGTAGGTCTCTATATATTCAGGTCTGCACTCCTTGTTTCCGTGCAGACAGAATAGCGTAATACTTAACTGTGCAATTTCAGCTTTCAGTTTATTGTCACGAATATCTTCATAGTAGTTAAATCCGCTGTCCCCGAGAACTATTAGCACATCCTTACGAGAAGTATTTTTCTTTTTGCAAAATTCTTTTACATCTCTGAAATTTCGGTGCTTATCCCCGGTGATAAAGAACTTTGGCGGTGTTACGTCATCATAATGATTTGATTGACGCTCAGGCATGCTGAGCTTTTTTACAATAAGTAATGAAATAATACTGACTGTACCGAGAAGTGCTGACAAGATAAAAATAATAATTATGTTTCCCATATCAAATATTTCCTTTCTGATTTGTAATTTTATTATAAATCTTAAACCGGGCAGGTACGGTCCTAATAAAAAATCCTTTGCTCTTTTTGAACAAAGGATTTCTTTTATTATTGCTTAACGGTATAATCCAGGGCAATCCATCCTGCACCGGATTTTAATTTACCCCATTTAGAAGCACCTGTCCCCGTTTTTTCTTCAACAATTGTATAAATTCCTTTGTCTCGTATACAACCGACTGTGGCATAGTTTGTACCCGCATCTTTGCGGATATTTAGGGCTGTAGCTGTTACTTTTACCGTATATGGCGTAAACTCCAACAAATCTACTGCTTCGTTTGCTTTTTTGACAAGTACCAGATACTTTATATGTATCGGACTGCAAATGGCATTATGCCCATCTTCTGACTTATCAATTACAGCCCGTTCTCCTTTTATACTGCGAATGATCCAGGTCTTGTTCTTTACCCAGTAAGGAACCGGTTTTGTACTGCCATAGTAAGTAGCGTTTTCCGCGATTTTTACAACATCATTTTCCTGAAAGCCGGATGATACAACAGGTTTTGATATTATATCTTCCGCATTGCTTACTGCAGGATTATAGATAAAGCCGAGGAAGGTATATTCCGAATTGGCGCCCCATCTTCCGTCAGTACCTTTTTTTCGGGTTTGATTCCAAAAAGCTTTGGAACCATAACCGCTCTCAGAAGTATACACTTCTGTATCACTGATTACCTTTTCTACAATGGCTACATGCCCGGCACCGTCTGAACCTGAAAGAGAAGAGCCTTTCTGCCATACCATGCACGCACCGAGCTTTGGCGTTTGTCCTACCTTACAAGAGCCTTTATACTGAATAAAGTTTTCAGCATTGACCGACGCAAGATATTTACAGCAGCCATATCCGCCTATCTCATTAAATCTTCCGTAGGCATAACCTACACAATTGGAAAGTACATCGCATTCACTGTCTTTGGGATAACCTTGAATTGCATTTGAATATCCGCCGCTTATCTTTCGGATATAGTATTTATTTCCCGCTTCCGGCTTACTTGTCCGCATTACAAAAGCCATTATGATTTGCCTCCTGTTCGTCAATTATCATGTTATCGTAATTAAATGTACTCTGCTCAGGAAAATCTGTAATTTCCTCGAAGCAATTTTCATTTGCCTGTTCCATTTTTAAGCTCCTTTCTTATTTATCTTTCTTTGACTGTATATACAGCTGACTTGCATACACGCTTGCTCCTGCTGCTAATACTCCCTGCGTTACAGCCGTAAAAAACGCTGCGAGTATCTCTTTTCCGCTGTTAAGATTTTCTGTTGCAAATACCCACAAAGCGGACAGTATAATAGAAATTGTACCAAGGATCAGCGGAATATGCCGGTCCGATGTTTTACTTTTTTTGAGTCCCATTCCGATAATGTACATTACGGGAATCAGAATGAGAAGCTCTGCCCGGATATACTGTTGATAGTCCATAGTATAAAATCTCCTTTCTTCATGTTATAAGTTGCCCGATGATCGCCGAGATCAGTCCGCCTGAGAGTGCTGCAATGATTGCGGTAACAATTTGCTGCATGCGTATTTTGGGCTGGCCTTCAATCTCATCAATTTTTTGTTCATGTCTTGCAAGATGTTCATTTGTGTGTTTAAGTTCTGTTGCTAGTGTAACCAATGTTTCATTCATTGAACGGATCTCGGTCTGTACAGCTTTAAGATCTGATATATCGCGTTCCAATATTTGAAGTTTCTGTTCGTGCCGCTCCAGAACAATTTGTGTATCTCCCATTTTGATTCTCCTTTCTTTTTAACTTCGGCCGCGTGGCTATTATATAAAACAACCCGGACATGTACTGTCCGGGTTAAAAAACTTTTATCTTGAGTTTATAAGCTTGAGATACGAAAAAATACATTTAGAAACAAATAGCCTGATTATATATTTAATTTAAATCTTACATTTCAACATAATTAATAGCTAATTAAATATTTTTGAATTATTTTAATTGAAATTTCTGTAATTCGGTTCATAGTCAAAAAGACCATCATATATGCAAATTATTCCAATTATAAAAAATATAAATGAAAAAATAAGAAACATTATATCTATTATCATATTAAATTATCCTCAATTATTCTTTGAACATAATCTTAAATAGGATTAAATACGCATGTTCGTAAAGCTAAAAAGCATTTGTGTAATCGTTTGTCGAAGTCTGAATAGCTAACAAAACTTTGTTCTGTCTTTTTTCGCCTTTGGTTTACAGCATGTAATCAGGCCAATCGATTTTATCAAGTTCGGCAAGAAATTTTTCACCAATATCAGGCTCTATCATATTGACATAATAAGATTTGCCGTATAAATGTTCGCGGTAATTGATATAGTGGGGTGAATTAGAATTTTGTAAATGAATCAGTACTCCGAATTTTTGGCAAAAAGGAATTTCTTTTTTTAGATCACGCTTAAAATGCTTTGGAACTCTTACAATACCATTTTGCACGACGAGACCTGTAATAAACTTTGGCTCACCAGGAGAAAAAATCCGTGTTTTTCTGTTATTGATGCTAAAATCATATTTATTTGCAATTTCAGTGATTTCATCAATTAATCCCCGCATTTCATCGTTTGACGAAAAAGTAAGGTCATCAGCATATCTTGAATATGTAATATTATTTTCTTTTGCATACCTTTGGATTGCTTTGTCCATTCTTTTACAAATAATATTTGCAATTTTAGGACTTGTAGGAGCGCCTTGCGGAAGAACACTATTATAAGAGCAAAGCCTTGCAAGTTCGCACGAAGCATTTGTTGTATACCCTATTTGTTTAAATAAAGAAATAACCATTTTTTCTGTAATTGACGGAAAAAAATCCTTAATATCCATACAAATAACATAATCGTGATCTGCATGAAGCTCGGCATGTGTTTTTATTGAACGGTTAAGTTCGAATCCATGGGCACAGTCTGATACTTTGATTTTATTCAGTATATTAGTCAATATCCAACGCTGACGCTTTTTTAATCTTTTGCTCGGAGCAAATATAGTTCTGGTTTTGCTGTCTGTAATTAAATTAAAGGTATGATAGTCATATTGTAATGATATACCGTCTGTTTGTAAGACCTGACGAATATGCTCTTTATCAAAAAGCACAGGGAGATTTTTACGTATTAGTTTTTCAGAATATTTACAGCAGCGATTTACAAATTTGTCATCGAATTTTTTTTCATACAGTCTTTGACTTAAATTGATTATATATTCATTCTCCATCATACACCTTAAAAAAAAACGGGAGACCGCTACGAAAAACCAAATAAAATTAAAACCAATATGTTGCTGAGCGGTTACTAAACGAACGAAGTGAGTGCAGGTAAGCGCTCAGCAACATTAGTTAGTGCCGTTCCCAACCGAGGCGAATGCACCTCTTAGCTAACGATCTCCCGTTTATTAAACTATTTTTCCTTGATTGAAAAACTTTTCGGAGTTGGAATATATGTAGAATTTTTCCAATCAAATTGGAATTCGGCCTGTTCTTCTGAATAACATAAAACAGTGTCTGGTTGTACAGCTATATAGTTTCCGTTGTCGGTTAAATAAAAAGCGTTATTTTCAAATATTAAATAATTGTTTTTACAAAGAAATCTTATGCGATTCATTATTTCGGTTTTTGGCAATTTCAGGTTCTCTGATATATAGGTTAAATCACAAGCGGAATCTTTTTTCAATAAGCTTAATATTAAGCAGTCTAATATTTTTTCTTCGTAATTCAATATTTACTCCTATTAACGGCAAATGAATATATTTTTTCATCTGCCTGCTTTTTCTTTTTTGTCAATTCAGAAATACTTGGTCTCTTGCACTCTTTTCCTTTTCGTTGAAACGGTGGTTTATTAAAGTCTGTTGGACGCCAGAAACAACTTACGGTATTGTTAGGAGTATTATAATAAAATGAAATTAAAAGACAACCCTTTTCAAATCCCATACGGTAGGATAGCTTTGATTCTGTAAAAAAATCATCAATAGCTTTTTCGTATTTATTTACAATTTTATATTCTTCCGAATCATTGGCAAAAGCTTTAGATGAGATCCATTCTTGTTTGTAAATAGAATTAACTTTATAATCAAACTTTTTAAAGTTTTTATTGAGATGTTTTATTGCTTTTTCAGTTGGAGATAAACACATGTAGTAAAGCTTTGGCAAGCCATAACCGTTTAAATTATGATTACTGCAAAAATTATAAAATTCGTTCCATATAGTTTTTCCTGTTCCAATTATATCATCGACGAATACTACAGCTTTGATTCCCTCTAACTGTTCTTCAGCAAATTTCGATTGAGCCGCTAATATTTGCTCGTTATCGATTTTATTGAAATTATATACCTGAATATCAGAACGAACGTTATCACCGCCTGATTTTATACCGCTTGATGATTCAATTGTAACATAAAGCACTTCGTTTAAATTAATACTGTGCTTTTGAATCTCTTTTTCAAGCATATCAACTAATATACCGAATCTCTCTTGACATTCTTTTTGAGTTAAGTATGTATATCTGCTAAACGCTTCAAGAAAAGTAGTCTGATCCGCAGGATCTATATTAAAAAGCCAATTATCTAATTTTACAGGTAAATCGGCTATGCGGTCTCTGGTATGAACTGTTTTAGGATCAATGTTATTATTTGTATAAAACTTTTTCAAAGCGTCATTTTTTGTCATAATAATTTGTTCCCTTTAAGAGATTATAGAAATAGTATACCATTTTTCAGGCTAAAAATCAATAATTTTAGCCTGAAAATTACATAATTTTGTTTTTATTGTAATTAATTTGCCTTAAATAAAAATATCCGCACTCTATTATGAGTGCGGATATTTGAGATTAAGTTAAAAATATGTGTAACGGAACGGATTTGCATACCCTATAACGTTTGATGAGGATACTCAGCTATGACGCATGGGGTGCTTGTACAGTAGTATCC
>CALGZV010000161.1 GCA_937934385.1 uncultured Clostridia bacterium
TCATAAATAAGCTCGCAGTATGGCGAAAGGGTGAAATTAGGTGTTTTTGCAGTATACTGTAGGTTATTATTACATATACTTGCTTGCCTGTAAATTGAACAGGTGCGCATATCGGCCATTTTGTTCAAGCAAGTCCTTATGTGAGCCTTGTTCGATAATATGGCCGTCTTCCAGAACAAGAATTTTGTCCGAAAGCGTAATACTTGACAAGCGGTGGGAAATCAAAACCGCGCTCTTATTCTGTGATATATTCGCAAAGTCCTCAAAAATCTGATGTTCGGCTATGGGGTCAAGCGCGGCGGACGGTTCGTCGAGCAGTATAACAGGCGCATTACGAAAGAATGCGCGGGCAAGTGAAACACGCTGCCACTGACCGCCGGACAGTTCTTTACCTTGTTTGTCAAAACGGCGTGTAAGGACTTCGTCAATGCCATTCTCCCAACCGTTAACAAAATCGCTTGCATTACTGTCATCACAAGCCTTTTTTATAGCCTCACTTTCACTTATTCTTGATAAATCAGATAGAGCCACATTTTCACGCAGACTGAAACTGTATGTAACGAAATCCTGAAACAGCACACCGAACAGCGCACGCAGCTTTACAATATCGAACTCCTTATTATCAATACCGTCTATCAAGATTTGTCCGTCTGTCGGATCATAGAAACGACAGAGCAGCTTGACGATCGTACTTTTTCCGCTTCCGTTCAAGCCGACAAGCCCAACGACTTCACCGGGATTGATCATAAAAGAGCAATGACTGAGTACATCGTTCTCCGCGTTCGGGTAACGGAATGATACATTCTTAAATTCAATCCTCGGATTCTTTGACGGCGTTTTTGTCCCGCTTTTTTCAAGCAATGGCTTCATTTCGACAAACGAACGGACATCGTTCAGCTCTTTGGAGTTTTTGCCGAACATATTGACGCGATAACATAACGATGTGAAATCACCTCTGAACTGTGTCAAGAGTGAAACATAGTAAGCCACATCACCGACTTCAATTTTTCCTGCAATAAGATTTGCTATAGAAAGAATGTAAACTATTATTTCGTTGACTGTTAAAAGAATAAGTGAGACTATATTGATAAGGCACACTTTAATACTTTTCGCATGAATCGCATCCTCCAAATATTTCCACGTTGATTGATAGAGAGAAGAAAAATAATCACTCAAATGATATAACCGTGTTTCTGACCTTGTTCCTTCAAAGAATAAATTTTTATAATATTCCAACTTTCGCCGAGATTTTGCATACTCTTTTTCAAACCGATAATCTATATCATTGATTTTCTTATCACCGATTACGGAGGGAATACACAATAATATAACAACCGGAATCAGCCATAAGCTAAGCGTTAGCATAAGCGAAAATGAAATCACCAGTCTGATTGCCCTTTGAAGCATATCAAAAACAAAAGTAACCATAAGTTTTGTCGAATAGATCAGCGACCATGAATTGTTGAGTTTATCGTTTAGGTCACTCGAATCAAAGAAAGCAAGGTCTGTTGCTGACACCTTATCAATCATCAAATTGTCGAGATAGTAATTGATAGCATCGTTGTATTTAAATGATACGAAATCCGATATTGTATCAAGTAATTTTTGAATAAGCATTACCGCACAATACAACACCGCTAACAACCATATTTTTTGAAGCAAAGGCTCGGCATTCCCGCCGATTGACTCCATCAATGCGTTTATCAGTTCACGCCACAGAAACAGCGGAAGATATGGAAGCACCGACGAAAAAAGCGACAGGAGCAACTTTAATATAAAATATTTTTTTGATGCGGCAAAGATGATTTTCGAGGCATAGCCGATATTTTTGAAATATTCTTTTATCTTATGCATTCTCGGCACCTTCCTTATATTTTTCCGACTGCATATGGTACATTTCCGCATACTTGCCGTTTTTGTTTATAAGTTCGGTGTGAGTACCAGATTCTATGACTGTACCATTGTCGAGCAGTATGATTTCATCAACCATCATAACGCCGGAAAGCCGGTGTGAAATAAGTATACCGCCTTTATCACGGCATAGCCGTTTGAAGGATGAGAAAATATATTCCTCCGCTTCCGGGTCAAGCGCCGACGACGGTTCATCAAGGATGATAAATTGCGACTTCCGGAAAAAAGCTCGTGAAATTGCTACCTTTTGCCACTGCCCGCCAGATAATTCCGCTCCTTTATCATTAAATTGTCTTGTCATATCGGTTTCAAGACCTTCCTCAAGATCAGCAATCATTTTATCGGCTCCGGATGCTTTTGCCGACTCTTTGACGGAATCTGTATCATCCTTCCTGCCAATATCTGATATTGCAATATTCTCACGAAACGTAAGCGAATAATGACTGACATCCTGAAAACATACACCGAACATTTTATGAACTTCACAAAGCGGATAGCTGCGGATATTTTTTCCGGCAAGCAGTATTTCGCCCGATTCCGGCTCGTAAAAGCGAAGCAACAACTTGATAATCGTTGTTTTTCCGGCTCCGTTAACTCATATAAGAGCGATTTTTTTACCGCCGCTGATCTTGAAATTCAGGTTTTTCAAAGTATATTCTTCATTGCCGGGATACTTAAAATATACATCACGGAATTCTATCTCCGGATTAATTGGGATAGGTTCTTTTCCATCATCTTTTATTACATTTTCATATTTCAAAAAGTCAATATAACAAATAACGTGAGGAATGGTAATTTCAATCTGGCAGGCGATATCGTCAATAATATTTCCGAAATTCTCACCCGAAGTCTGTGCCAATCCGATATACAGCGCAAGCGTACCAATTGCCATGCTGCCAAGCAAAATCG
>CALGZV010000162.1 GCA_937934385.1 uncultured Clostridia bacterium
GGTCAGCGTGCGGACGGAGCAGTGCTGATGCTTGTCGTCAACGGCCGTTCGATCGGAAGTCTCGGAGCGACGCTCGACGACCTGATAGACGTTATGACGTCTTTCGGAGCTGTGAACGCAGCGAATCTCGACGGAGGAGCATCGTCGCTGATGATGTACGGCGGCGAGACCATGAACAATTCCGCATATGTGTACGGAGAACGCGTTCTTCCGAACGCTATCCTTGTTAAGTAATCTTCATTATCGGCAATCGGGGATAATATTATGACTGAAAAAAATAATTCCGGAGCTGCGCCGGACGCCTCTGCACGGCGCAGCGAAAATTTCCGCAGATTCAATCAGCTTGATGAGGAATATGTTCAGCCTGCAAAACAGCAGGAGATCTGCATGGGCAGCGGCGGGAATGCGCCGCCGCAGTGTGACGGAGGGATCGAACCGTCGCAAAACGGTGAGCGTATGAATAGACCGCGTGAGATAAAAACCCCTGCCGATAAATATGTCATGCAAAGCAGTATGCAGGCAGGAGCGCGGAGCAGAGAAAAGGCGGTACATAAGGATACGCGGGCTGATACGCAGAGCGGCCGGAACATAGATAAGAATAATAAAGAAAAAAAGAAAAGGACAGGCAGCTTCGGTCGGTTCCTTGCAGTGTATTGCGCGGTATTCGCTGTACTGATCGCGGCAGGTCTGTTTGTGTTTAATGGATTTATCGCGTCATACGAGAAAACGAGACACGAACACATAATCGGAGAATATATCTCCGCACTCGGTGAGTCCGATATAGAACGTCTGGCGGGAGACACGCCGCTTTGCGCTTTTGAGAGTTTTTCGGGAATCTGCGAAACGCTCCGGGAAGCGGCGGAAAGTCCAGCATTCTCGTGCATTAAATCGGCTGATTACAGCGATGATCTTCCTGTTTACAGTATTTACTCGGACGGAGCTATCATCGGGACTGCCGCGCTGAAAAAGAGCGGCGGAAAATCTTTCGGTTTTGTCTCGTATGAGGTGTCGGAATTTGCTCTCGGAATGCCGGACGGCGGCAGGATCTCTGCCGGGATAACGGTTCCGCACGGAGCTTCTGTGACTATAAACGGAATAAGCGCAGAAACTTTTCTGACCTGTGAAACTGTTCCGTACCGCGGCGCTTCCGTATGGGAAAAAGATCAGCCCGGACTTCCGCAGACAGATGTTTATACGGCAGACGGATTTATAGTGCCGCCGAAGGTCGCCGCCCATGCTTCGGGCGAGGAGCTTTCCTGCCGCAGCAGTGCTTCGGCGGGAAAGGCGGAATATCTTTTCGATATTTCGGCCGGCCGTCACGACCTTATTATTACCGCGCCCGAATGTGCGGAAGTAACTCTCGGCGGTATACCGCTTACCGAAAAGGAGATCACCGAAAGAGGAATAGCATATAAGAGCTATAAAGACAGCGAGTTTAACAGGGCAGCCGGAGAGCTTCCCGTAAGCGTTGTATACACTGTAACAGGACTTTTTACATATCCTGATATCTCGGTCACAGTAAACGGTACGGCAGCAGAGCCGTATTCCGAGACCGATTCTGACGGTACTGTACGTGCGGAGTACGGGCATCCCGATGCTGCGCTTTATTCGGCGGAGATACATATGCCGTCGTATGCGGAAGGCTACG
>CALGZV010000163.1 GCA_937934385.1 uncultured Clostridia bacterium
CATCCTCGGTGTAGCCCAGAATACCCTTCATGTAGGTTTCGGAAGCTTCTTTCAATGCTGCTTTGATTTCTTCCATTGTGGCATCGGGTTTACCGTAAGCAATGTTTTCAGCAACCGTACCGCCGAAAAGCCATGTATCCTGCAAAACCATGCCGAAATTGTGGCGAAGGTCTTTTCTTGTCAAGTCGGTGGTAGGAATACCGTCGATGGTGATCTGACCGCCGTTGACCTCATAAAATCGCATGAGTAGATTGATCAGCGTTGTTTTACCTGCACCCGTAGAGCCGACAACAGCAATTTTTTGTCCGGGCTTGGCAATGAAATTTATCGGACGTATAACCAAAGCTGATATTGTTAAAGGCGATTTCTCCCTTTGCGTTTTCAAGCTTCACGGGAGTGGTTGTGTCTTTTACTTCTTCCTCTGCATCAAGGAAATTGAAGGTACGCTCCGCAGAAGCAAGAGCCGCCTGCAAGGAGTTGATCATATAAGAGGTTTCGGTCAACGGCTCTGCCGCCATATTGATGTATTGGAAGAATGCCTGCACAATACCGATCGTCATTTTGCCTTCAATCATCCAATAACAAGCAAGGAGCATAATTGCCGCCTGCGACAAACGGGAAAGGAAGCGAATCAAAGGGTTGACGCAGTTTAGCAAGAAATCCGTTTTCTTGGTTGCAGCACGGAGTTCGTCAACCGCTTCATTTACTGTTTTGATACTCTCTTTTTCATGGTTATACGCGCGGATCACATCACGTCCCGTATAATATTCCTCCGCAATACCCGTAAGATATGCGAGTCCTTCTTGGCGAGCCGCAGAACATTCAAGATTTTTCTTTGAAATCAGTTTTGTAACAAGAAGGCTAATAATGGTAAATGCGAGGAACATAAGTGTCAAAATCCAACTGTAATAGAACATAAACGCTAATGCGCCTATAAGCGTTCCTATCGAGGTTATCAGCTTCAACAGACCGGTCTGCAAGGTTTCAGATACTTTATCAAGGTCACTCGTTACGCGACTTAAGATTTCACCGGGTTTGTTTCCGTCAAAAAAACGCAAGGGCAATTTGTTCAGTTTGTTACTGATCTGCTTTCTTAACGTAAGTATCAAATTTTCAGCCACATTTGCCATCAAATAACCTTGGAAATGATAAAACACAGCCGTCAAAGCATACATCACGCAAAGTGAAAGCATTTCAATACCAAGAGTCTCCCGCTCAATTGAAAACTTTGAACCGGTTTCCGCACAATTTCGAATGTTTGACAAAAGATGGTCAATAACTCCCGCACTATAATAGGGCGTGTATGTATTGAGAAGCACATAAAAAACAATACAGATACCGACAATGGTTAAACGTCCTCGTTGATTTTTAAATTGACCGAATAAACGCTTGGCGGTTTTACCTACGTTTTCGGGAACTTCTTTATCGAACTTCACATTCTTTTTCTCACTCATTTTCGCTTGCCTCCTTGGTCTGCGACTCATAGATTTCTTTATATACAGAACAGTTTCCAAGCAATTTCTCATGTTTACCCATACCTACGGGTTCACCCTCATGTAAAACGATAATGCGGTCTGCATGAAGAATGGTACTGATACGCTGTGCTATAATGACTACTGCCGCATTCTTTGTTTCGGGGATCAATGCCTTGCGGAGAGCTGCATCAGTCTTGAAGTCAAGTGCCGAAAAGCTATCGTCAAAAATATAAAGCTCAGGTTTCTTTACCAATGCCCGCGCAATAGAAAGCCGCTGTTTCTGTCCGCCCGAAAAGTTTGTGCCACCTTGCGCTACAAAAGAATGTAATTTATCGGGGAGAGCTTCAACGAAATCCTTTGCCTGTGCGACCTCCAAAGCGTGCCACAGATCTTCCTCGGTTGCTTCAGGGTTGCCGTATCGCAGGTTTTCCGCAATCGTCCCCGAAAACAGCCATGCTCTTTGCTGAACAAAGGATAAATGATCACGGAGCTGACTTTGCGGAATTTCACGAATATCCACCCCATTCAAAAGCACCTTGCCTTCCGTAACCTCGTTAAAACGCATCATAAGTGAAGCAACCGTAGATTTACCGCTACCCGTACCCCCGATAATAGCAGTTGTTTCACCGCGACGGCAATCAAAATTCAAGTTTTTCAAGGTATATTCATCCGCATCGGCAAAACGGAAGGAAACATCTTTGAAGGACAAAACATTTTTGTTACTCACTTCTTGTACGCGCTTATCGGTTTTATCGGCAATGGTAGGCGAGAAATCGAGAATTTCACCGATACGGTTGCAACATTCCAAAGCGCGAGGTAAGGTCAGAATCACCACCTGCGCCATCATTAAGAAGAACAACGAAAGCATGGCATACTCGATAATAGCCGTAATATCGCCGATTTCAAAGTAACCTGCTGTTATACGGGAGCCGCTTAAAAGATAAACAATAATGACGAATATATTGATAGCGCAAAAAGATATACTGTCAAGAATTGCGAAACGCTTATTTACCTTAATTGCGGTTTTAGCATAACTTTGAAATTCATTATCCAAACGCTGTTCCTCGTGAGTTTCTTTGTTAAAAGCGCGAATAACGCGCACACCCGTGATATTTTCAAGAAGAACCTTACTCATTCTGTCCAACTTCTTGTGAAGTTTGCGGAACATCGGAGAAGTGGAACGCATAATGATCGCACAAACAGCCGTAATGACGATCAAAACGGCAAGTAGTATCAATCCCATCAGCCAATCCATACGGAAAGCAAGGATAAGGGATACCACGAAAATAATCGGAACGGGAAATAACATCTGAAAACAGCTGCCAAGCGCAAACTGAATGTTGGTAATGTCCGATACGGTTCTTGTAGTAACCGAAGCAGTACCAAAGTTTCGGAAATCTGCGACAGACAAGCTCATTGATTTTTTATAAAGCGCATTTCTCATATCCGCACCAACTTTTGACGTCAAGTCAGCGCATACATACGAACCTATAAGCATTGCTATGCCGGATATAGCGGCGGCGACTACCATCTTGATACAAGTGTTCAAAAGCATAGAGAAGTCAGCATTTAGCATTGTGCCTCGGTTGAGCATCTCTGCAGCATAAGTCGGGATAATCAGCGCTCCGACAACATCAAAAAAAGCCAATAAAACAGTGATGACACACAATTTCCAATGCGGCTTCAAAAATCGTAAAATAATTTTCATATAATGCCTCCAGTTATAAATTAACATAAAAATGCGCTTGACTTTGCATGCAAGTCTTTTTTACAGACTTATCATTTAAACCGAGCGCACCCGGCATCTTATCGACTTTTCCGTTACGACGGAAAGTCCTCCGATGACCACAATATATTTATTTGTAAATAATACCTTTTCGTTCGGAATACTTTTTGATGATGATTGCAGCGATCAGCACAAGCACCTCAAAGATACCGAAGGTATGCCATACGATCAATTTGCCGAAGATCATCGGTATAAATGTGATAACAAGGCTGTTCATAATCAGGCTTCGCACGGTGTTGAGCACGATTGCCTGTGT
>CALGZV010000164.1 GCA_937934385.1 uncultured Clostridia bacterium
GAATTTAAACGGATTGGCATTAAAAGTATTGGCAAAGATTATGTCACTTCCTGCTTCTATATAACTGCGGTGTATATCTCTTACCCAGTCGGGATGTGTAAAGCAGGAGAGTTCGGCACGCTCGGAGGGCAGGAAGCCTTTTTTGAGCAGTTCGGTGCCGAATCCTCCGTCAAGAAGTATGAAATTTTTTTTGAAAAGTGTCTTAATATCCACAGCGTTTGCCAGCCTTTCTGTAGGCACAGTTTTCTTTCATAGCGCACACGGCGCATCCGCGGCGCTTTTTATCGATAGGAGAATCCGATATGCCGATAACGGCGGTAACAGATTTCAGCGGAGTAAGTATAAAGCTGTCGCTGACCGATAACCCGATACGCCTGTTTGCATCTATACTGTCAAGAAGTTTTTTCTGCTCCGAGAGCGGCAGACCTGCGTATCCGACGCCGTAACGCCATGTCAGATACTGTCCGCCGTATGCACTTGCAAGTGCAGAATCGGCTTCTTCACAGAATGATTCAATAAAGGCATCGGCACATGCGTTAAATATCACGGCTTTTGTTATGTCGTTTATCTGGTATGCGCGGACAAGCCGGTCGGGCTCGTTGCCGAGAGTTGCTGCGAACAAAAGAACTTTTTTACAACCGGACAGGTGTGCTTTTACTTCATCTCCGCTTATATCTATCGGACAGTCCGTTATTTCAAATTCTCTGGAAACAAATCTCGGTTTTGCGGCTTGGATCAGCTCATTTTCGCACCCGGCCAAAAGCTCGGTGATCCGTCCTTCCGGCAGTGTTTCGCCGAGCATAAGGTATCGCATCGCTTCAGCGCGGTTTATATATTTTTCGTTGCCCATCTGTGAATCGTCAGAGGATGTTGTGTATGCTGTTTACTATTTTTTTCACAACATACGGATTATTCATAGCGTAGAGGTGGATACCGTCAACACCGCTTGATACAAGATCGACTATCTGATCGACGGCGTATGCGATTCCGGCATCTACAAGCGCTTCCGGATTGCTTTCATATCGCTGAAGTATTTTTACAAATTTCTGAGGCAGAGAAGCGCCGCACAGAGTTACCATACGCTCGATCTGTTTTTTATTCGTAACAGGCATTATTCCTGCACAGATCGGTATATTTATTCCTGCGGCACGTGCTTTTTCCGAAAAATGATAGAACGAAGAATTGTCGAAAAAGAGCTGTGTGATCAGAGACTGTGTTCCGCAGTCAGCTTTTAATTTGAGGTTTGCAATGTCATCGTCTTCGTTTTTCGCTTCCGGATGTGTTTCGGGATAGCATGCTCCTGAAACACCGAAGTCACTGTTTTCGCGGATGAAGCTTACAAGATCCGATGCGTGTAGAAAATCTTTTTTTACTACGGTGTCGGGACGGATATCTCCCCGCAGCGCAAGAATATTTTCAATACCCATTTCTTTAAGCTCACGGAGCTGTATGAGTATGTCATTACGGTCATTGCCGACGCATGTGAGATGTGCCATAGCTTCGATGCCGTATTTATTTTTAATAATAGACGCTATTTTCCCGGTCTTGTTGTCGTGAGGATTTCCTCCCGCACCGTAGGTTACGCTTATGTAGTCGGGACGGAAGGCGCAAAGCTCCTCAAGAACGCCGTAAATGCTTTCTATCGGAGTAGTAGGCTTGGGCGGGAATATCTCAAAGGAGAATACCGTCTTGTCTTTGTTATATAATGAAGCTATTTTCATTTTGAAACATCCTTTTTATGACATGGCGTATCGTTACTAAAATAGATACGCATATTTTTATTTTACCACAAAATTCTTTTGCTTTCAATAGCTTATACGTTAAAAATACAGAACGCAAGGTGGGTTTTTAGGTCATATTTTAGAATATTATTTTTATGAGATAAATTTGAAAGGCTATTGACAAACAGTGCGCTGTGTGCTAATATAATAATATAGAGCTATAAATTCTTCGGGGCAGGGTGAAATTCCCGATCGGCGGTAGAGTCCGCGAGCGTGAAGGCGCAGATTTGGTTAAATTCCAAAACCGACAGTAAAGTCTGGATGAAAGAAGAAACGGCGATTATATATTGTGTGTTAGCGCGCAGTATTTTCGCACGTAAATTCGAATCGATCTTGCCCGGAGTGTCCTTACATAGGCATTTCGGGTGTTTTTGTACCCGAAGCAAAGCAGGGTGAAATGCGGTATAATGTTACCGACTTATTCGGATATCGTCATTTTCTATGGTTTTGATCAGAAGATAAATGACCGGGCATGTGACGTGCCGAATGTAGAGGAGGCGCCCGGCAATTTGTTATCGAAGGGAAAGTGATATTATGAAAAGCTCTGTAAGAAAAATCGGAACAAACAAAAGAACCCTGAAAGTCGCGATCATAGGAGTGCTGTGCGCGCTCGCATTTGTCGCAGTCGCAGTGTTCAGGATTCCTCTGATACCGTCGATGGCGTTTCTGAAGTATGATCCGAAGGATGTGGTTATAACATTTGCGGGACTTTCGCTCGGGCCGGTAGCTGCGGCAGTGATGACTGTCATTGTCTCTTTTATAGAGATGATAACCGTAAGCGAGAGTGGAATTATCGGATTTGTAATGAACGTGCTTTCAACGGCATCGTTTGCGTGTACAGCTTCGCTGATATATAAAAAACATCATAATTTCCGCGGTGCTGTAGCAGGTCTTTGTATCGGGTGGGCGTTTATGCTTGTCGTTATGCTGCTCTGGAACTGGCTTATAACACCGCTTTATATGCATATGACACGTGAAGCGGTTGAAAAGCTGCTTGTACCGTCGATTCTTCCGTTTAATTTTGTAAAAGGCGGATTCAATACGGCGCTTACTCTGCTGATATATAAGCCCGCATCAAATGTACTTAAGCATACCGGACTCAGCCTCGGCTCTGGTGATGATGCAGGCATATCCTGGAACGGCGGAAGCCGCAGCAAGCTTATGGCGATGTGGATTGCACTTCCGATTGCGGTTGTATGCACGGCGGTTCTGATACTTGTAAGAGTTATTTAAAAAACGCGAGAGCAAATATATAAATCCGGCGGAGGATGTAAATTTGAATGTTTCGGTTTGTGCTGACGATCGCGGAGGAACGTTTTTTATGGGACGCAGACTCAGCAGCGATCGTGAGATAATACGCGAGCTTGCTGCTTCGGGATGCCGAATACTTATAACAGAGTATTCCGAGCCGCTTTTCGGCGAACTTGAATGTAACTATGAGGTTTGTGGCAATCCGCTTGCACTTGCGTCAGATACCGATATTTGTTTTATAGAAGGCGGCATATGTGAGGAATATGTCCGTGATATCAGGGTGCTGACAGTTTACAGATGGAACAGACATTATCCGTCGGATCAGGATTCGAGGATATATCCTGAAAAACTCGGTTTCACGCTCTGCACATCGACTGATTTTGCAGGATATTCTCATGAACGTATAACGAAGGAGATTTGGATGCATGAAAGCTGACAGAAATCGCATGCCCGCTTTAATTATCCTGCTCGCCTCAGTATTGTCGGCACTGACATTTTCGGGATGCTCCTCCGGCATATCTTCGTCTCTTCCGTGCGATACTTCGGAATATACGTATACACAGTCTGAAAATGAATCTGTACTTTCTGAGAACATTCCTGCTCTGTCGGTTGGATTTGATCTTTCATCGGTTCCTGAATTCAGCGGTGATCCGTTTGTTATAATAGGCGACGGCGTTCCTGATTTTAAGACGGATGAGCTTGCACATGAATCATACGAGTATTACGGCGAGCTTGATTCGCTCGGAAGATGTACTGCCGCCGCAGCGTGTCTCGGCAGTGATCTTATGCCGAATGAAAAGCGTGAAAGTATCAGCCGCGTAAAACCTAGCGGCTGGCACTCTGTGAAATATGACTGTGTTGACGGAGGTAATCTGTATAACCGGTGTCACCTTATCGGATTTCAGCTGACAGGAGAGAACGCCAATGAGAGGAATCTGATAACCGGAACCCGTTTCATGAATACGGAGGGAATGCTTCCGTTTGAAAATATGACTGCTGACTTTATAAAAGAGACGGATATGCACGTGATGTACCGTGTAACTCCGGTATTTGACGGAAATGATCTTGTGGCGCGCGGAGTTCGTATGGAAGCTATATCTGTCGAGGACAGCGGTGCGGGAATATGCTTTGATGTGTTTGTTTATAACTGTCAGCCGGGAATTGAGATAAACTATTCGGACGGAGAAAGTCGTGAGATTGCTTCGGATTCGGATACAGCAGACGAGGAAATCAGTTATATTATAAATTTATCAAGCAGGCGCTTCCATATTCCGTCATGTGCTTCTGCGGCGGATATAGCACAGTCGAACAGGATGGAATACAGCGGCGGCAGACAGGAACTGATAGATCAGGGATATGTACCGTGCGGGCGCTGTAAGCCATAATTAAGATATAGCAAAACATACTGAGAAGCTTCAGCATTAACCGCTGTTATGCTCTTCAGTATGTTTTTCTTTTTCTGTAAAAATATATTTATTGTTTCGGAAATTGTAAAAGTTGACTGTACTATTTTTCAATGAACATTTTTACAATTACAGTTTTAACGTTCCTATTCATGATTGAATATCCGTTTTTCGAGAGAGAAAACGCGGCCGCTGAAGCATCCGACCGGAACGTCCTGAAAAGTTTCCGCATAAATTTCCATGCGGCTGTCGATAAGGTCGATGTATGACAGCAGCTCGGCTTCTGCGCACAGCGGACGAACGGCGGCGCCGTGTTCCGGTTCTCCGTGATGTGACAGGATCATATGCTGGAGCAGTATAGACTTGTTT
>CALGZV010000165.1 GCA_937934385.1 uncultured Clostridia bacterium
TACGAAATTTACGGAATAGGGGGCGGTTAAAATGCTGTTCCATGAGGTTTACGGCGCGTATTTCAGCGCCGTTTCCGAGATACTCCGCCGGGCTGTTTCCGGGGAGCTTACTCCGGAGCTCATGAAGCAGATATGCGATGAAAAGGCGTTTTCTGAGAGCTTTCTGAAGATAATTCCGGCGCTGAACAGCGGTGAATGGCAGCTTCTTAGCGGCCTTTCCACCCCGCTGAAAAAAGCCCCGACAACGCCGCTTACATTATTGCAGAAGCGCTGGCTGAAGGCGGTATCTCAGGATCCGCGCATGAAACTGTTCGGGGTGGACTGGAGCTTCCTGGAAGGAATACAGCCGCTGTTCCAGCCGGATGATATCGTGTATTTCGACCGTTATCTTGACGGCGACCCGTTCGAGGATCCACATTATATCAGCGTGTTCCGCACTGCGCTTGAGGGCGTGAAAGCGGGAAGTACAGCCGAGATACTGTATCACAGCGCAAAAGGCAGGACGCGCCGTATAAAGTGCCGCCTGCAAAGCCTGGAGTATTCCGAAAAAGACGACAAATTCCGACTGGACGTCGCCGGCTGCCGGAATGTCGATATGCTCAGACTTGCCGGGATAGAGGAGATACTTCTCTGCCCGGGATTGTACTGCAAACAGGGTCAGCCGGAACCGCCGAAAATGCTCTGCATGGAGGCGGAGCTTATCAACTGTCGCAATACGCTGGAGCGCGCAATGCTCCACTTCGCACATTTCGAGCGGGAGACTGCGCACCTCGGCGGAAACAGGTATCGGCTGCGAATATACTATTCCGAAAATGACGAAACCGAAATGCTTATCCGGGTTCTGTCCTTTGGACCGATGATGAAGGTCAATGCGCCGGAATCACTTGTGGACGAGATAAAAAAGCGGCTTAAAATGCAGTTTGAGCTTGGAATAAGATAAGGGCGCTCCGGCGCTCTTTTGTTTTCGCAAGTTTTTTTCCGTGACTTTTCCGTGCTGATGTTGTATACTCAATTCATCGGAAGAAACGCCGCAAGGCAGAAAGGAGAACTTCCATGAAAACAATAACAGGGACCTACTCATCGGCGAT
>CALGZV010000166.1 GCA_937934385.1 uncultured Clostridia bacterium
TAGAATACAATCATATGCGCCAGAGCGCCATAACACAGGAGATCACGGAAATTTCCTCCGGTGCAAAGGCGCAGAGGCTGAAATCGGTCAGAGCAAAGGAGGCACAAAAACGCAATGACAGGTAAAATAGTACAGGTCTCCGGTTCTGTCGTAGACGTTATATTTGAATCAGGGCAGATTCCGAAAATAAAAGAAGCTCTTACGGTAACCGTCGGAACGCAAAAACGTGTTATGGAGGTTGCCCAGCATATCGGAGATAACACCGTAAGATGTATTATGCTCGCAGAAAGCGAAGGACTTTCGCGGGGCATGGATGTAACAGCAAGCGGAAAAAATATAACCGTGCCTGTAGGAGACTGTACACTCGGAAGGGTATTCAATGTGTTGGGAGAACCTATAGACGGAGGTTCTGAAATAAATAAAGATGCAATGCGATGGAGCATTCACCGCAAAGCACCGTCATTCGCCGAACAAAGTCCTGCCGTAGAAATACTTGAAACAGGAATTAAGGTAATAGACCTTTTGGAACCGTACCCGAAAGGCGGAAAAATAGGTCTGTTCGGCGGCGCCGGAGTCGGAAAAACCGTATTGATTCAGGAGCTTATACATAATGTAGCTATGGAACACGGCGGATATTCGGTATTTACCGGAGTAGGAGAAAGATCGCGCGAAGGAAACGACCTCTGGAACGAAATGCGCGAAAGCGGAGTTTCTGAAAAAACCGCTCTTGTATTCGGTCAGATGAACGAAGTTCCCGGTGTCCGTATGCGTGTTGCGCTTTCAGGACTCACTATGGCAGAATATTTCAGAGACTGTGAAAATAAAGACGTTCTTTTATTCATAGACAATATCTTCCGCTTTGTTCAGGCAGGAAGCGAGGTATCGACACTTCTCGGACGCATGCCGTCCGCCGTCGGATACCAACCTACGCTTGCAAGCGAAATGGGAGCGCTCCAGGAGCGTATAACATCTACAAAAAAAGGATCGGTCACATCGGTGCAAGCAGTATATGTTCCGGCAGATGACCTTACAGACCCCGCTCCGTCGACAACTTTTTCGCATCTTGACGCTACTACGGTCCTCAGCCGTAAGATATCCGAGCAAGGAATCTATCCCGCTGTCGATCCTCTTGAATCGACCTCGCGCATCCTTGAGCAAAGTATCGTAGGCAAGGAGCATTATAGAATTGCACGAACAGTGCAGGAAATACTTCAGAAATATAGCGATCTGCAGGATATTATCGCCATACTCGGAATGGAAGAACTCGGAGACGATGATAAGCTCACCGTTATGCGTGCCCGCAAGATACAGCGTTTTCTTTCGCAGCCTTTCCACGTCGGAGAAAAGTTTACCGGAGTTCCCGGAACATATGTTCCTCTTTCCGAAACGCTCCGCGGTTTCGGCGCGATAATATCGGGAGAAATGGATAAATATCCCGAGCCGGCATTCCACAATGTCGGCACTATTGATGATGTTGTAAAAAAAGCCGCTGAAACGGTATAACCAAAAAAATAAGAAATAACCGGGAAAATCCAACCGTAAAACTATGAAAGGACGCCGAATCGAACAAAGCTTATGAATACATTCAAACTTACCGTTCTGTCGGCAAGCAAACCGTTTTACGAGGGCGAATGCGAATCGCTTATAATTCCGGCAAGTGACGGTTTGTACGGTATTCAGGCAGGTCACAGAAATCTTATTACTGCGATTATTCCTGGAATGATGACAATGACCTGCGGCGGAAAAAGAACGGTTGCAGCCGTATCTAAAGGTATGCTCAAAGCAGAAGACGGCGATGTTCTCGTTCTTGTAGACACAGCTGAGCTTCCGGAAGAGATTGATATTAACCGCGCAAAACGCGACGCAGATATGGCTAAAGAGGCAATACTTCAGAAAAAAAGTATTCGCGATTATTACACGGCACAGGCCAAGCTTGCAAGAGCGCTCAACCGACTGAAAGTCAAAAATTACGATATACAGTAAAAATATAATATACAAAAATACCTCCTGTCTGTTTTGTACTGTCTACACAAATTGGTGCAGTTCAGTTTGACAGGGGGTATTTTTATATCTAATTTAAATGAAATAACTTTTTCATGCAAATGCGATCTGCATTTCCTCAGAATTTTCAGCGTCAATATTCACTGTTTCGGGTTCACAGAATGTCGGAACGACCGATTCTATGGCTGCTTTTATGCTTGTCCCATTTTTAACGGCCGAAGTAAGAACCATAAGCTTTTGATCCACTTCCGCACGTGTATAAGGAGTATCAT
>CALGZV010000167.1 GCA_937934385.1 uncultured Clostridia bacterium
CTTCAAGAAGATAAAGCGCACCGCTGCCGCGTATAAAAGGAATAAGACTGCCAAAATCTATCGGATAAACTTTGCTCATGCGTATAAGTCTGACCCGGTATCCGTTATCAGCCAGCGACTGTGCTGCCTTGGACGCATATGCTGTCAATCTGCCGTACGTTATAACTGTAAGTTCCGATGCCTCATCTGCGGAATTATCAGATACCGGGACATAATCAGCCCAAAAGCCTACAGCAGAGCTGTCTTTGTTTATCGGCATAAATTTACTGCGGTCGTATATAAGTTCTCCGCCCTTAGGATAACGGACGGAAGCCATCACACGCCTGTCAAACAGCTCCGAAAATATAAGCCTCATCTCATCAAAGCTATCCGGAGAATAAATCTCCATTCCCGGTATCGTAGACAGAAACGCGCAGTCATAGACTCCCTGATGTGTTATTCCGTCTCCGCCTACAATTCCTGCACGGTCAATCGAAAAGATCACAGGAGACGACTGAATAGCCACATCGTGAAATATCTGATCGTATGAACGCTGTAAAAAGGTCGAATATACAGCAAAAACAGGAAGCATTCCGGATTTTCCGAGACCTCCGGCAAATGCAGCCGCATGCTCCTCCTCTATTCCTACGTCAAAAAACCTGTCACCGTATTCACCGATAAATCTGTCAAGTCCCGTTCCGTTACACATAGCCGCAGTAATAGCGCAAATGCTTCTGTCTCTGGCCGCGCGCTCGCACATAATATCTCCGAATACCGTCGAAAAAGTTTCGGAAGCCTCCTCAGCCATTCCTATGCTCGGATCAAATACACCTACCGAATGATATCTTTCAGGAGCAGTCTCCGCAGGAAGGTACCCTTTTCCTTTTTCTGTTATCATATGAACAACGGAAATGCATTTCTTCGTTTTTGCCTCTTCAAGCACCGATTCAAGCTTTTTAATATCATGCCCGTCCACAGGACCGAGATAATCAAGTCCCATGCACTCAAATATGCTGTCGCCGATAAGCGCTCTCCGGATTCTGTCCTTACCGCGCCGCATAAGTGCAACAATCCGGTCTCCGACAAACGGTATATGACCGAGAAATCCGCGTAAAGAATGCTTCAGTGCAAAATACGATACGCTTGTCCGAAGATTGGATAGATGTCCGGAAAGTCCACCGACACTTTTGGATATTGACATCTCATTATCGTTGAGCAGAATAATAAGCTTAAGGTCCTTGTCGATGCAGTTATTCATAGCCTCAAAAATCATTCCGTTGGAGAATGCCGCATCTCCTATCACCGCCACAGTGTATGCGTCAGAGCCGGACATATGCGCCGCTTCGGCAACTCCGAGCGCCGCCGAAAGAGACGCACCGCAATGCCCTGCATAAAACACGTCATGCTCACTTTCAGAAGGAGAAGTAAATCCTGATATTCCTCCGTAGCGTCTGAGCGTATCAAAATCACCGTTACGTCCTGTAATAAGTTTATGAGCGTAGCACTGATGACCGACATCAAAAACAATCTTATCCTTCGGGGAATTGAAAACTCTGTGTAATGCTATTGTTGCATGGATCATTCCAAGATTCGACGCGAGATGACCGCCGTTACGGGACGCAACATCTATTATACGAGCGCGGAGTTCGTCCGCATAAGCGTAAAGTTCGTCATAATTAAGTTTTTTAAGTTCGGACGGTTCTTTAATGTCAGAAAGCACTGCTGCCGTCCCTCCTTTTTATGTATATTCATCTGAAACGGGAATATATACCCGAGCAAATCATATATGATAATAATTATAACCTATATTATCTTTTTTGTCAACTTTACAGCATTTTTTGACATTTTATGCATTAAAAAATATTGCAAAAAATATTTGCATATGATATACTGATATTATCATGGTGCATACCGTGAAAACTGTCATTTTCAACATATTATATCCCATATATAAAATGGGAGAAAGGATAAAAATATGCCGATTGAAATTATTCTTACCATTGTAATAGCAGCAATAATTCTTATTATACTGCTCACTGCGTTTGTTCCCGTAGGACTTTGGATAAGCGCACTTGCCGCAAACGTCCGCATCGGAATCTTCACTCTGATAGGAATGCGTCTGAGACGCGTTGTACCGGCAAAGATCGTTATTCCGATGATCAAAGCCACAAAAGCAGGAGTCATAGTTCCTATCGGAAAGCTCGAAGCTCACTATCTTGCGGGCGGAAACGTAGACAATGTTGTAAACTCGCTTATTGCTGCACAGCGTGCAAACATTCCCCTTGAATTTGAGAGAGCAGCTGCGATCGACCTCGCAGGTAGAAACGTACTTGAAGCAGTTCAGATGAGCGTTAACCCCCGCGTAATCGAAACACCTATTGTAGCTGCAATAGCGAAGGACGGAATCGAGCTTCGCGCAAAAGCAAAAGTCACAGTACGCGCCAACATTGACCGTCTTGTCGGAGGTGCAGGCGAGCAGACTATCATCGCGCGCGTCGGAGAGGGCGTCGTTACAACGATCGGCTCTGCCGAGACACATAAAGCAGTTCTTGAGAATCCGGATGCGATCTCACGCACGGTACTGAGCAAAGGACTTGAATCCGGAACAGCATTTGAAATTCTTTCAATAGACATTGCCGACGTCGACGTAGGAAGAAATGTCGGCGCACAGCTCCAGACAGATCAGGCAGAAGCAGATAAGCGTATCGCTCAGGCAAAGGCGGAGGAACGCCGCGCAATGGCTGTCGCGCGCGAGCAGGAAATGAAAGCCGCTGTTCAGGAAATGAAAGCTAAGGTCGTCGAGGCCGAAGCTGAAGTTCCACTTGCACTCGCCGCAGCGCTGCGCGACGGAAAACTAGGTGCGATGGATTATTACAACATGCAGAATCTGCTCGCAGATACCAAGATGCGTACCGCAATCAGCGACAGCGGAAACGAATCTGCAGCGCGCATAGACGCACCTCATGACGGTCAGAATAAGAAATAACAGATTTTACTGTTTTCTGATGAAGAGCCATGATACGAAGTAATTAAATACTCCAGTACATGATAATATATTTTCAGCATGAACTA
>CALGZV010000168.1 GCA_937934385.1 uncultured Clostridia bacterium
GTACTGCCTGCGGATATAAGATCGTTTTGGCAGAAAACGCAGTGCATCGGGCATCCTGAAAAAAATATTGCCCCTGATCCGCGTGATCCGGATATACACGGCTCTTCTCCGAAATGAAGTGCCGCACGTGTAACCGACAAAACGTTTTTTTCTCCGCAATAACCTGCTTTGCGGTTTCTGTCTGCATTGCATCTGCGCGGGCAAAGGGTACATCCGCTGCCGATATTTTCATGTGTGTATTCGGATCCGGCGGAGTTTGGTGATACCGTCTTTTCATCCGGTGAGTATGCGAAAAAACGGCTTTTTTCAATGCTCATTCGTCTGCTCTCCGCTGAAATTTACTATGGCGTAATAAAATTCAAGTTGATTATTATAATCCTTTTCTGCTTTTTCTTTGCCTTTAAATACGGAGTTTATTGACATATTTCTGACACAGAGCAGTGTATCGTCCGGAAGAAATTCGCTTGCGGTAAAGAACTTTGCAAATCCTGTTTCCGAGAATTTCAGTGCGCAGTTATCGTAAGCACAGTCCGGAATATTGTCTTCTCCGAAAAGTTCGGTAAGCTTTGCGAAGCCTCCGGATTCATGCGCATCCTTGTATTGCTCCGGATCAAGCAGGCAGATGATGTTTTCTCCCGAGAACAGCTGCGTGGTAAAACCGGTTTTGTTGTCTGCTAACGCTTTTGTGCTGTATATCAGTACACTGCTGTTTGCAGCCGCTTCGGATTCGGCTGTCGCAAGCTGCTCTTTTGTCATAAGTACGATAGGTCTGAGTTCGACGGTCTTTTCGCCGTCTCCGTTAAAATCGGACGGTACGACATATGAAAAAGCAGTTTCAAGCTCTTTTGTCTGATTGGGTGTGAGAGAACACGGACCGCCGTAAAGTATCGGGCAGTCAGGCGTTGTTTTTGTTACAGTCTGAAAAATGATTACTGTACCGCAAAAAACAAAAAATATAACTGCAAGCGTTATCCATTTATAGTGATACCAGTAATTATCAAGCCATTTAAATATTTTCTTGAACATATAAAATCTCCGGGATGGAAATAATCAGATTTTTTCTGAAATGTGTTTTTTTATTGCATCGAAAGTTTCATCGCTGATGACATGCTCAATTTTACAGGCGTCTTCGGCAGCTTTTACGCTGTCCACACCTAACATGGTCAGAACGCTTGTCAGGACTGTGTGGCGTTCGTATATTTTAGATGCTATTTCCAGTCCGGCTTCTGTTAACGTTATATGTCCGTTCGGATCTACATTGATGAATCCGCCGTTGCGCAGGATTCCGACCGCACGGCTGACGCTGGGTTTTTTGTAACGCATATATTCCGCTATGTCAATAGAGCGCACATATGCTTTATCTTTAAGAAGTATATATATCGTTTCGAGATACATTTCGCCTGATTCGAGAAGATGCATTGCAGACACTCCTTATTAAAAGTTAATATTATGATATCATAGATATATGAAAAAATCAAGCAGATTTAATGACACGATATGATTATTGAACGTCTTTAAAAATATTATAGTCCGTTTTGTATTAAAAGTAAATATTTATGTTCCAAAGTGCTGTAAATATCTTGAAAAAGTTCGGTAATATGTTATAATGATCTAACGGTGTTTACAAAAGCCTTGCATCGTGAGTCTTTTGACGCATGAGAGAACATTGAAACACAAATCCGGACATGTGTCCGGACGGCTTCGCCGCTTGCAAGGCTTCGCCTTGAATTTGTGTTGTAATGATTATCGGAAACCGGATTTTATCCGTAACAAGGCTAAATATATTTCAACTGTATTAATGAAAAGGAAAATGTTATGCTTAAGGACTTTACAAAAGAAAAATTTGATATTATTATTACCGCAGGGCAGTCAAATGCAGAGGGAACCGGAATCGGTGAGGCTGATTATCCTTATGAACCAAGCGACAGGATATGGCATCTTAATGCTGATATGACCATTACTGTCGCAGCTGAAAGGGCGTTCCGTAACGAGATAATGAGCAATTTCGGAGTGTACTTTGCCC
>CALGZV010000169.1 GCA_937934385.1 uncultured Clostridia bacterium
GAAACGGTTTATTGCAACGACAACAGGAACTCCGTATTGTTTCAGATTGTCAATGTGAGCTTCGAGGTTGCAGAATCCCGCCTTAAGCGCATCGATATTTTCTTCCGTAAGCTTGTCCTTCGGTATTCCTCCGTTGTATTTGAGCGCACGCGCTGTTGCGACAAGCACGATCGCAGACGGTTTAAGGTTGGCGATACGGCATTTGATGTCGAGAAATTTTTCAGCGCCGAGGTCGGCGCCGAAGCCTGCTTCGGTGATAGCGTAATCCGCAAGTTTAAGAGCAAGCTTTGTTGCTTTTACGGAATTGCATCCGTGTGCAATATTTGCGAACGGACCGCCGTGAATAAGCGCAGGAGTATTTTCGGTCGTCTGAACAAGATTCGGCTTGAGAGCATCACGCAGAAGAACCGCCATAGCTCCGCTGCATCCGAGATCACGGCAGTATACAGGATCGCCGTTTGTCTTGTATGCAACGAGTATATTGCCGAGACGCTTTTTCAGATCGAATATTGATGAAGAAAGGCAGAGAATAGCCATTACTTCACTTGCAACGGTTATCATAAATTTTTCTTCTCTCGGAATGCCGTGCGCAGTTCCGCCAAGTCCGACTATAGTATTTCTGAGAGCCCTGTCATTTGTATCGGTAACTCTGCTGAAAAGTATTCTGCGTTGATCTATTCCGAGTTCGTTTCCTTGCTGCACGTGATTATCTATAACGGCGCACAGAAGGTTGTTTGCGGCAGTGATCGCATGAAAATCTCCGGTAAAATGAAGATTTATATCCTCCATGGGAAGTACCTGAGAATATCCTCCACCGGCCGCACCGCCTTTAACGCCGAATACCGGTCCGAGCGAAGGCTCTCTAAGCGCTATTATGGCTTTTTTTCCGATCTTCGCCATAGCCTGCCCGAGTCCTACCGTTGTTGTTGTTTTTCCTTCTCCGGCGGGAGTAGGGTTTATTGCGGTAACGAGAATCAGCTTTCCGTCAGGACGGGAAGCATTACGGTCTATAAAACTGTCGTTTATTTTTGCTTTGTATTTTCCGTAAAGCTCGAGTTCGTCATCATGTATACCAAGTGAATCGGCGATATCAGCTATAGGAAGCATTCGGGTATCATGTGCAATTTCGATATCTGTTTTCATCGTTTGTTTCCTTTCTTTTTTGTATAGTTCCGCAAAAGCTTTTATACTACTGTAAATCGCGAATATAAAATATATTTATTTTCTTTCAATAATAAATAATGATAATGTTATAATTATAGCATAATTTTTTATATTTGGAAAGTGTTTTAAACGTTTTTTATATTTTTATTTTAGCTGTTTCTTTTTTTCCTGTCTTCAGCGCGGTACCGTGCGTGTTTAAGCTGAATTTTCGATTGCTTTTTGATGAAGAAAATTTAACACATCCGCATACTGTAAGAAGTATAAAATATATAAGCGCGGAGATAAAAAAACTGATTATAAGCCCGGCTGTGCCTCCTGATATAAAATCCGGAAGCAAAGGAATTATCTTTGATGAAAAACTGCAGCATATAACAGTGCAGCAGAGCGGCATGATGAGTGAACGTACTATCGATATGCCGGGAGCTGTTACTTTCAGAAGACGACAGAGACTGAGAACGCCGTTAATTATTTCGCATGCATATACGGTCAGTACATATCCCCATACACCGTATTTAGGTAATAAAAACCATACCATAGCCACACTGAGCGTAGAATCAAGTATATTTACTCTCATGGAATAAAGCTGTTCTCCAAGGCCTTTGAGCAGCCCGTCTACTGCACTGTCAAGATACATTACGGGGATAAGCGGAGCTATTGCGCGTATAAACATTCCGGCCTCATCGTTACCATAAAGCGTTTTGCCGAGAGCCGATGAAAAACAGATCATTATGCCGGCGGTTCCGACGGAAAACAGAAGCGTCATGTGAATAATGCGTCCGGCAATTGAATTTATAGTTTCCTTGTTTCCGCGGGCAGCTTCCTCTGCGACCTCCGGAACCAACAGTCCGGATATTGATTGAAGAAGTACCTGCGGATATAGTACGACAGGGAATGCCATCCCGTGGAGTACGCCGTATTCCGCTATTGCAGTTTCTCCTGAAGTTCCTGATTTTCTGAGTCCTATAGGAATCAGCATATGTTCCAGTGTCAGAAGCCCGGACCTCATATATGAACTGAGTGCCATTGGGAGAGATATACCGAGCATTTTCTTTGTAAGCCCGGCAGGCTCGATGCCTTTCTCCGAACAGTGCTTTTTCATATCGGTACGGTATATTACTATATTGTATAAAAATGCCGCCATTT